>DAOOGN010000096.1:0-16064 GCA_035415725.1 Anaerolineae bacterium
ATATGATTTTTCAAATGCCCATGATACTCCATCACTTACTTTTTTGCCATTACCAAAGTGTCTATGCCGAGGTCGAAGCCGATCAAACGGCGACTTCGCAAGCCGCCATCGTGGTGGCGATTGTTGCGGTGTTGTCCGCTATCGGCGGTGGCATCACTACCGTAGTCTCCACTGAAGGAGAGAGTTTTATCGGTGCGTTTTTAGGCGCACTTGCCTCTGCTTTTATCAGTTGGCTAGTCTGGTCCGCCATCACCTATTTCGTGGGGACAACCGTGTTTCACGGAGAGGCAACCTTTAGCGAAATGCTGCGGGTGATCGGTTTTGCCCAGGCGCCGCTGGTATTGAACATTCTCTCGTTTATTCCATGCATTGGTGCGCTGATTGCGTTGGCCGCATGGCTGTTGTCGCTTTACACTGGCTTCCTGGCAATTAAGGAAGGGCTGGATATGGACACCGGTAAGACCATCGCTACAGTTGCAATCGGGTGGATAGCAGCTCTTGCCGTTAGCCTCATTATTGGCACCATTTTCGGCATCGGCATGATAGGTGCAGGCGTAGTGAGTAGTCTGTTCAGCGGGTAGCTTTTGCATGGGGCTCCGCCACGGCCGGCATCTCGGGGTGCCGGCCATTTTTTGTTGGATGGCTTAATTTGGAAGAAAAAACCTTGACAAAATCCCCGTTTTGCCTATACTGTCAACGGATTCAAAATGGATGACTCTCCCGAAAAGGGTAAAGGGTGGAGGAATTCCCCCCTTGTCGAGGCGTTTTCGAGGGGTATGTCCGAACAAGTTGGGGATTCCAACACCATGGAGATGATAGTGGAGGACTGGGGTATGGAGCCTGTGACGTTGGAAATTCGTGATCTGCACGTCAACGTAGAAGGCAAAGCTATTCTCAAAGGCGTGAACCTGGTGATGCAACAAGGTGAAACTCACGCGCTGATGGGGCCGAACGGCTCCGGGAAGAGCACGCTCGCTTACACGTTGATGGGACATCCGCACTACGAGGTGACACAGGGGGATGTATTGCTCAACGGTGAGAGCCTGCTGGCCTTGTCTCCCGACGAGCGCGCCCGACGCGGCCTCTTTTTGGCGTTGCAGTATCCCATCTCCGTGCCCGGCTTGACGCTCAATACGTTCTTGCATGCGGCCACCAGCGCGATGCGCGGCTATGGCGACAAGGCGCAACCCGGCGCGCGCGGGCGACTCAACGCGCACTTGATTCCCTGGCGCGAATTTCGCCCAGAGCTGAACGAAGACTTAGACAAGCTCAAGATGGATCCGGCCTTTTTGCAGCGGTATCTCAACGAAGGTTTCTCCGGCGGCGAAAAAAAGCGTGCCGAGGTTCTGCAAATGGCACTGCTCAAACCGAAGTTTGCGATCCTGGATGAAACCGACTCCGGTCTGGACATCGACGCGATCCGCATCGTCTCGGAGAACATCAACCGCTTGCAGCAAGAACTCGGCATGGGCATTCTCGTGATCACCCACTATCAGCGACTGCTCAATTACATCTATCCGCAGTTTGTCCACATCTTCTACGATGGGCGCATTTTCCAATCCGGCGACGCCAGTCTGGTGGATGTGTTGGAAGAAAAGGGTTACGATTGGGTCAAAGAAGAAGTACGTGTGGGGAGCTAATCGATGACGACAGCGCACGAAGACCTGCGCGATCTTAAAGATCAGCAGCAATACGATTTCACCACCGCGATTGATTACGCGCATCAATCGCGGCGCGGCATCGGTGAGGATGTTGTGCGCAGCATCTCGGCGCTTAAAAACGAGCCGCCGTGGATGTTGAACTTTCGCCTCAAGGCGCTGGACATTTTCAACCGTATGCCGATGCCCACATGGGGGGTGGATCTAGGTGCGTTGGATTTTGAGGAGTTCTACTATTTTATGCGCGCTACAGCGCAAAAAGCGCGCACCTGGGACGACGTCCCCCAGGCCATCAAGGATACCTTTGACAAATTGGGCATCCCCGAAGCCGAACGCAAATTCCTCGCCGGCGTCGAGACGCAGATGGATTCTGAGGCAGTCTACAGTTCGCTCAAACAAGAGTGGGAAAGTCATGGCATCATCTTTGTGGATATGGACACTGCCGTGCAGCAGTATCCCGATCTCGTCCAGAAATATATCAGCACGGTGGTCCCCATCGCCGACAACAAGTTCGCTGCCTTGAACAGCGCCTTCTGGTCGGGCGGCAGCTTCGTCTACGTCCCGGCGGGTGTGGATGTTGAAATTCCGCTTCAGGCGTACTTTCGCATCAACGCGCAAAGCCTTGGGCAGTTCGAGCGTACCATCATCATCGCTGAACCGGGCAGCAATGTGCATTACATCGAAGGCTGCACGGCTCCTCAATACACAACCGCCGCTCTGCACACCGGCGTCATCGAGATTTTCGTCGGCAAAGGCGCGCAAGCGCGCTACACGACGATCCAAAACTGGTCGACCAACGTCTACAACTTGGTCACGCAGCGCGCGGTGGTGGAAGAGGACGGCGTGATGGTATGGGTCGATGGAAACATGGGCTCAGGCATCACAATGAAGTACCCCGCCGTCGTCCTCAAAGGCCCACACGCGCACGGTGAAGTGCTCTCGATTGCTTTCGCCGGCGATAACCAGCACTACGACGCCGGCGCGAAGGCTATTCACCTGGCCCCACACACGTCCTCGCTCATCACCTCGAAGTCGATCAGCAAGGGGAACGGGCGTGCCGATTATCGGGGGTTGGTGCGCGTGGTGCAGGGGGCGGTGGGCGCACACTCCAAAGTGACCTGCGATGCGCTGCTGCTCGATCCCGAATCGCGCACCGACACCTATCCTTATATGGACGTGAACGAGGACGATGCGCACATCGAGCACGAAGCCACCGTCAGCAAAATCAGCGAGGATCAGCTCTTCTATCTGATGAGCCGGGGCTTGAGCGAAAAACGCGCGGCAGCACTGATCGTCAGCGGCTTTTTGGAGCCGTTCGTAAAGGAATTGCCCATGGAGTATGCCGTTGAACTGAACCGCCTGATCGATTTGCAAATGGAGAGCGCCGTCGGATGAGCGCCATACCCCAGGTTGTCCCTGCGACTGACCCGCGCGTAGTGGACGTGCTCTCCGACTTCTACGCCGAACCGGCGTGGATGCGCGCAGCGCGGCGCGACGCCTGGACGCTGGCGCAAGATATGCCGCTCCCGCATCAGAAGGAAGAAGCGTGGCGGCGCACGCCTTTGTCCCGTTTCCCCGTGGATTCGCTGCGTGTGACATTGACGGCGCGCGACTATGCGGCATTGGACGATCTGCCGCCGTGTTGGCATCAGAATATGGCCCCCGAAAATCAGGTCGCCGGCACGCTGGTGCATTGCAACGACGCGAATTCCTCTCCCACGCTGCGCCCGGAAGACGTCCGCACAGGCGTAATCTGCGATGATTTGCACCACGCCCTGCACACGCACGGCGATCTGATCCACCGCTATTGGATGCAGGGGCGTACTACCCGCCCCGATTTCAACAAATTTACGGCGCTCCATGCGGCGCTCTGGCACGGTGGCACGTTTATCTATGTACCGGCGGGGACACAGGTTTCTCGTCCCCTGCAATCGCTGGTGGCCTACGACGCCGACGCGGGCAGTGCCTTGCACCACACGCTCATCATCGCCGAGAAGGGGAGCCGCGTCTCCTTGATCCAGGATCGTGTCTCGCAGGAACGCCGGCCCGAACTGAACCTCGAAATGGTCGAAATCTACGCTGAGGAAGGCGCCTGGGTCCGCTATGCCAGCTTTCAACACTGGGGCGCGGCGCGCTATTCGTTGAGCGTCCAGGAAGCCACACTGGCACGCGACGCCAACTTCTTATGGGTCAACGGCGCGCTCGGCGGGCAGATGAGCAAGGATTTCCTTTCCACATCTCTCGACGCCTCCGGCGCGCGGGCGCAAATGTACGGTTTTACTTTCGCCGTGGGCGAACAGCACATCGATCAAAGCACTTACCAGCATCATCGCGCCCCCAACACGCACAGCAATCTGCTTTACCGCAATGTGCTGCGCGATCAGGCACATACCGTTTTCTACGGGATGATCCGTGCGGAGCAGGCAGCTATCGGGATGGAAGGTTATCAGGCGAACAACAACCTGCTTCTTGACGACGCGCACGCCCATTCCATCCCCGGGCTGGAAATCCGCTGCCACGACGTCCGCTGTAGCCACGGCTCGACGACCTCGCGTATCGATCCCCAGCAGTTGTTTTACCTCCAGGCGCGCGGCCTGCCTGCACGTGAGGCTGAAGGACTGATCGTGCAAGGCTTTGTCCGCCCGGCGATAGAGCGTGTTCCCCTGGCTTACATGCGTGAGCGGCTGGAAGAGGAAATCATCCAGCGGTTCTGGACACATTCATGACCTTTGGGTTTTTTCATACTGGCGTAGATGAAAGCGGGTCATTGATGGCTACGACAGCCTGGTTCGTGTTGGCAGCAGTAGTCACGCCACATCCAGAGTCTTAGCCCGCATGATTCATCGCGTCGCCCTGCGAACAGGGAAACAGCTCAAACGCTCTCGCAAGCCTGCGTCCGAATTAAAATGGCGCCACGCCAGTCAGCATGTCCGGACTGATGTCTTGGCTCGTCTCGCGGTAACAGAAGCGCAGTTGTTTACCGTCATTGGCCGATTACAGGAACACTCAATCTTATTCATGGGGATAGTCAACGGAATTCATTGGTGCAGTTAGCGGATTTCGTAGAAGGTTGCTCATCTATTGATGAAAATGGGAACACTTTATGTCTGATTCCACTGTGGCTGCGGTCATCCTGGCTGCCGGCGGGTCCACACGCTTCGGCGCGCCCAAACAACTGCTTCTCTGGCAGGGCCGCCCGCTGGTTGCACATACCGCGGATGTGGCGTGGATGGCGGGATTGTCGCCGGTTATCGTGGTGGTGGGGGCGGAGAGCGAGCGTGTCGTGCCCGCGCTTGCCGGGCGCGATGTCCTCGTGCTACACAACTATCGCTGGCAAGAAGGAATGAGTACCAGCCTGAACCTCGGCGTCGCGGCGTTGTCGTCTACCGTCGAAGCGGCGGTTTTTCTCCTGGTGGATCAGCCTTTGGTGGACGCTCGCTTCCTGCGCTCGCTGGTGACGTATGGAAAGCAGTGCCATGCCGGGATCGTGGTGCCGGTGGGACGTGAAGGGCGGCGCGGAACGCCAGTGCTCTTCGCGCGGCGCTTCTTCCCCGAACTGGCGCAACTCTCCGGCGACATCGGTGGGCGGGCCTTGTTCGGGCAGTATCCCGCTGATCTCGTGACCATGCCGGTCGCCGATCCCACCGTGTTGACCGACGTAGACACTCCCGCTGCCTATGAAGCCCTGTTGACGCGACAAGCGGCGTCTGCGGTGGATTTCGACGCGATCAAAGGCGTGATCTGCGACATGGACGGCGTGCTCTGGCGTGGAGAGACGCCGTTGCCCGGGCGGCACGATTTTTTCGCCCTGCTTGAGGCGCGGCGCATTCCCTACATCCTGGCGACCAACAACGCCAGCAAGACACCGGAGCAATACGTCGAAAAACTGGCTTCGATGGGCATCGTGACGAACGTCGAGCACATCCTGAACTCCGCAACCGCCGCTGCCGACTACCTGGCGACGCAGGCTGCGCCGGGCGCACCGGTTTACGCTATCGGCGGAGCGGGTATCCGCGAGGCACTGCGACTGCACGGCTTTACGCTCACCGCCGGCGATCACGCCGACTATGTCGTCGTCGGCTGGGACCGCGACCTGACCTGGCAGAAGCTGGCGCTGGCGACGTTGCTTATTCGCCATGGAGCCGGCTTTATCGCCACCAACCCCGACCGTACGTTACCGCTGGAAGACGGGCTGGTGCCCGGCAACGGCGCGCAGATTGCGGCGTTGATCGCGGCGACCGACGTCACGCCGATTATGGCCGGGAAGCCCGCTCCGCTCCTCTACGAACGGGCGCTGGCGCGCATGGGCGTGACGCCGGAAGCGACACTGGTCATCGGCGACCGGCTCGACACGGACATCCTGGGCGGTCTACGCCTGGGCATGTCGACCGCGTTGGTGCTTTCCGGCATCACCCAGAAGGATGAATTGGCTGCGTCGCCCATTCACCCGGACGTCGTCTGCGACGATCTGGCGGCATTGGTGCGGGCGTGGAAAAGTTGAATTTTCAGCAGCAGATTCAGCAGATTCTCTGTTTGCCGGCAGAAAGAATCGACTCCATCGGCCTAATCGGCTGACAAAAGAGGGGATAATGGCAAAACCAAATTTATACGACCTGGATTTACCCGCGCTGGAAGCGTTGTTAGGGACGTGGGGCGAACCGCGTTACCGCGCTAAACAGATATGGGAATGGCTCTATCGCCATCTTGTCGTGGACATCGAGCAGATGACATCCTTGCCGAAGGCGCTGCGTGAGCGCTTGGCGGCAGAGACCCGTTTGAGTGTGCCGCGGGTTCTGGCGCGCCGGGAATCCATCGACGGCGAGACGCGCAAAGACCTGTTGGCGTTGGACGACGGCCAGTCCATCGAGGTCGTGCTGATGCGCTACATAGAGCGGCGCAGTGCGTGTATTTCGACACAAGTGGGCTGTGCTGTCGGTTGCCGGTTCTGCGCCACCGGACAAATGGGCATCAGACGCAACTTGACCCGGGGAGAAATTGTCGCCCAGGTGCTTCATTTGATGCGCGAGCTTGACCTGCAAGATCAACGGTTGACTCATGTAGTGCTGATGGGGATGGGGGAACCGTTTCTGAATTACGACAATACCCTGGCTGCTATTCGCACTTTGATTCACCCGGACGGCCTGCAGATAGGGCAGCGGCGGATCACGCTCAGCACTGCCGGCGTCGCGCCGGGGATCCGTCGTTTCGCCGATGAAGGCTTGCAGGTTAACCTGGCGGTGTCCCTGCACGCCGCCACGGATGCTCTGCGCAGTGAACTGATGCCGATCAACCGCCGCTATGGGCTAAACGAGCTTTTCTCCGCCGTCAACGTTTATTTGACGCAGACCAACCGCCGTGTGACCTTCGAGTGGGTATTGATTGATGGCGTCAACGATACCGTTGAACAGGCCGAGGCTCTGGCGGCGCGCAGCGCGGGGATGCTGGTCCATGTCAATCTCATTCCGCTCAATCCTACCGCCGGCTATGCCGGGCAACCCTCTTCCGCAGAGCGCAGTGAAGCCTTCACCCAAATTTTGGAACGTCGCCACGTCCCCTTTACCTTGCGGTTGCGTCGCGGCATTGACATCCAGGCCGGTTGCGGTCAACTGCGGGCGCAGACGGCGAACACAGTTCTGTCGACGGATTGAACGAAATTTGGTCTCTATTCAGGCCAGATCCGCGGTTCTTGCGCGCTGACGGGGGAGAAGAGGGTTGGGGAATGAGAGGGTCGGCCCCTATGGTCGAAGGGGACAACCTATTATGCACCCTCCTCAAAGTCCCGTTCGCCACCTGGCAAGAGCGGCTGATGAATAGTTGCCAGCTTCTGGAGACTTTTTGCGGCAGATCGTCAGGAAAGCGTCAGGTTTACGTCAAGCAAAAAAGGCCAAGCCAGGTTATAGTGTAACTAAATGTGGTAGTCGGGGACCGCAGATAAAAAAGATTCTCCTCCTTCTGATGCAACCGGGGGCCTTGGGACACCCCCGGTTTTGCATGATTCATAAGGTAACTGCTGCACCAACCTGACAGGTCTGAGAAGACCTGTCAGGTTTTTTTATGGCTTGCCTCATTTGCCATCCGTGATAGACTATGCAGACTCAGTACCGTGAAGTTTCAGACTGAGTCCGTGGAGAGAGGCATTATGGCACAGGCTTTATATCGCAAGTGGCGTCCACAGACTTTTGATGCTGTTGTCGGCCAGGAGCATATTGTGCGCACCTTGCGCCATGCTTTGCAGACCGGACGCATCCATCATGCCTACCTGCTTGCCGGACCGCGCGGCACGGGCAAAACGACGACGGCGCGCCTGATTGCGAAGGCGGTCAACTGTCTTGCCCCGCTGCCCGAGCGCCCGTGCGATCACTGCGAAATTTGCCGGGCCATCACCGAAGGGCGGCTGATGGACCTGGCAGAGATTGATGCTGCTTCCAATACCGGCGTTGATAACATCCGTGATTTGTTGGAAAAGGTCGGTTTCCGTCCCGCGCAGGCGCGCTACAAAGTTTACGTGGTGGACGAAGTCCACATGCTATCCACGGCGGCGTTCAATGCGCTGTTGAAGACGCTCGAAGAACCGCCGGAACACGTGATCTTTGTGCTGGCAACCACCGAAGTCCACAAAATCCCGGAAACCATCCTCTCCCGTTGCCAGCGATTTGAGTTCCGCCGGATTCCCTTGACCGAGCTGGTAGGCCAGTTGCAGACTATCGCGGCTGCTGAAGGGATCGCGGTGGAAGCGGAGGCGCTCGATCTGATTGCGCGAGCCGCCACCGGCAGCATGCGCGACGCCATCAGCCTGTTCGATCAAATGGCCGCCGGCGGCGCGGTGACGGCGGACTACGTGCGGCTGATGCTCGGCGCGGAACGGCGTGAAGTGGTGCAGGCGCTCCTTCAGGCATGGCTTGATGGCGATCTGCACGGCGGCTTGCGCCTCATCAACGAGGCGGTGGACGGCGGCGCCGATCCGCGCCAGTTGGCACGGCAGACCGCCGACTTTTTCCGTGGATTGTTGTTGATGCGGGTAGGCGCCGGTGAAAGCTGGAGCGATCCCACGACCGAAGAACGTCCGCGTTTGCAGGCGCTGGCGCAGCAGGCGCAGCCGGAGCCATTGGTGCGGGCCGTACAACTGTTCAGCGCCGTCGCGGCGGAGCGTCGTTCCGGTTGGCAACCGCAGCTTCCGCTGGAACTGGCCTTCATCGAGGCGACATTGCGACCCGCATCCTCGTCTGCGGCGGGTGCCGTGCCGTCCGCAGACGATCCGGCGCTCCAAACCGGCGGGTCTCGCCCCGCGCCCCAGTCCCCCGAAGCACAACCGCCATCTCCGCCTCCTCCCGTGCAGCGTGCGCCGGCGCGTTCTGTCGCCCTTGCCGTGAACCCACCGCAACCGGCCAAATCGCCTGATCGCGCCGGCGGGATTGCGGCGGCCCACGCCCCAGTCTCGACAGGCGCTTCCGCAGTGGCTGTCAATCCGGCGATCGTCGAGGCGGCTAAAGAGCGCTGGCGGGAAGTGACCTCGCAGGTGCGTCCGATCAACCTGGGAGCATTTTTGCGCGACGCTCAACCGCTGGGTGTGGATGGAGAGGGATTTCTCGTGTTGGGATTTCAACACACCTTACACCGCAGCAATGTTGACAAGGAATCTAACCGGCAAGCCGTAGAAACGTTCCTTTCGCAGATGTTGGGACAGAAGATTCTGGTACGCTGTGTGATGGAAAAAGAGTGGCAGCCCGCGGTTACGCCCGCGCGCGTGAAAGCGACGCCCGCGCCGGTTCCGCCGCCAGAGCCGCCGGAGCCGTTCGTAGAGGATGAACTGATCCGCCGCGCTAGAGAAGAACTGGGAGCGGAAGTCAGAATTGGCTAGAGTGCCGGCGGGGAAAATATAGCGCGATAGGAGACTATTTTCGCAGGAATTCACCATGAAGGGCACGCCGGACACAAAGAATTTGAGTTTTTCTCTGTGAACTCTGGGTGCTCTGGGGCTATTTTCAGAGGAGGAAAGAGAAGATGAAAGGTGGTAAAGGTGGAGGGCGCATGATGCCCCGTGGGGGAATGAACCCTAACGATCTGATGCGTCAGGTGCAAAAGATGCAGCAGGAGATGGAACGCATCCAGGAGGAGACTGGTCAGGAAGTGATCACCGTCACCTCCGGTGGTGGCATGATCGAGCTGGCGATCAACGGGGGGCTGGAAGTGCAGAGCATCAAAATCGCCCGCGAAGTCGTCGATCCTGACGATGTGGAAATGTTGCAAGATATGATCGTGGTGGCGGTCAATGAAGGGATTCAGAAGGCGCAGGCTATGATGTCGAACCGCATGGCGGCGCTGACCGGGGGATTAGGCATTCCCGGATTGTAAGGGTATGAGTACGGCGGCTATTCCCCCTTCTGTGGTCGGATTGACCGAGACGTTATCCGAACTGCCGGGTATCGGGCCGAAGACGGCTTCGCGCCTGGCGTTTTTTCTCTTGCGGGGCAAAGCGGAGCTTGCACTGCGCCTGGCCGAAGCACTCAAAGGATTGGTCGAGCGCACGCGCTTCTGTTCAGTCTGTTACAACGTGACCGAGGAAGACCCATGCCCGATATGCACAGATCCAGGCCGCGACCGGCATCTTGTCTGTGTCGTCGAGGAGCCCATGGATGTGCTTGCCCTGGAGCGCACGGATCAATATCGGGGCGTTTATCACGTATTGCATGGCGCCCTTTCCCCTATGGAGGGCGTCTTTGCCGAGAACTTACGCATTGCGGAATTGGAAGCGCGTGTCCGTCGCGGTGAGGTACAAGAGGTGCTTCTCGCCACCAATCCCACCAGCGAAGGGGACTATACGGCGGCGTATCTGTTGCAACGCTTGAAACCGCTGGGAGTGCGTATCACGCGCCTGGGGCGCGGCCTGCCGATGGGCGGCGACCTGGAATATGCCGATGCGGTGACGTTGACGCGGGCTTTGGAGTCCAGGCAGGAGCTATAATGCGGAATACCTGGGATCTCGAGGTGCGTTTGGGGGGGATTGTCGGGCTGGTCATTGTCGCCGTCCTCATGGCTATAATGGTCGCGCTCGTCGCGTTTGTACTGCTGCAGCCCGTCTCCATCTGGACGTTTTTGATGAGCGCCGGCGCGCTCGTCATTCTGGCGCTGGTCATCCAGTTGCTTTATCAGCTTTGGGGGTTGGTCAACGCCTCGTATGAGATGGATCGCAACGCGCTGATCATCCATTGGGGCGGCGTCCACTATCAAATCCCCATGGCCGCGGTAGGGGCAGTCCTTTCCGGTGCAGAAGTCACCGGCGTGCGGCTTCATCTGGGCTTGCGGTGGCCGGGTTACTTCGTGGGAACGGGCGAAGCCCCGGACATCGGTCCGATCCTGTTCTTGGCGACGAAGCCACTGGCTTCTCAGGTCATCGTCCGCACATCGGGGATGGCGTATGCCATATCACCCAAAGATCTGGAAGAATTTCTCCACCTGTTCCGCGAGCGGTTGGACATGGGCCCCACGCAGGAAGTTGAGGAATCGTCAACGCAGCCGCGTTTTTGGGATTGGGTGATCTGGAAAGATCGCCTGGGGCTGAGTCTATTGCTGGGCAGTGTGACACTTTGGGTGTTGCTGGTCGGATTGCTCTGTTGGCGCTATCCATCCCTGCCGGCGGAGATCGCGCTGCGTTTTAGCCCTTCTGGTGAACCGTTGTTAGTGGCGGCTGCCTCGCGCATCTTCTACATTGCCTTTTTGGGCGTAATTTTCCTGGTGCTCAACGGCGGATTGGGCCTTTTTTTGTATCATCGGGAGCGGATTGCGGCTTATTTTCTCTGGGGGGGACTTTTGGCGCTTCAGGGCGGTTTGTGGGCTGCCGCGATTTCCATCTTGCTCCGACAATAACCCCATGATTCGTTTAGCCGCCTTTGACTTGGATGGGACGTTGATGGGGGCGGATCAAAAGATCCGCCCGCGTGTTCGCCAGGCTGTAGCCCAGGCACAAGAGGAAGGCGTCATCGTGACGCTGGCGACCGGCCGCATGCTGACGGCGACGGAGCGTTTCGCCCGTGAACTGAACGTGACGGCACCGTTGCTTTGCTATCAGGGCGGCTGGATTCAGGCACTCGATGGTCCACTGCTGCGGCGGATCGCACTGCCCACGGCGCTGGCGCGGGAGGCCATCGAATTGGGCACCGCGGAAGGATGGCACACGCTTCTGTACGCCCGCGGGCAGCTTTTCATCCAGGAATATCGGCATCCTGTCGCTTTTTATGATGCCCTCCTCGGCTCCGGTGTGCCGGTGGGCGAATCCTGGGATGATGTTCTGGCCGCTCATGACGGTGTGGACAAAGTGTTATACGTTGCCGAAGCGGAGCAGATTCCGGCTATGGCGTCGGTCTTGCAGTGTCGGTTCGCCGGACGGGCCGCGATTGTGCGTTCCCACGCCATGTTCATCGAAGTCGTGCCTTCAGGCGTGGACAAAGGTTCTGCGGTGGCGTGGCTGGCGCAGTATTTCGGCGTACCGCGCGATGCGGTTTTGGCGGCAGGCGACCAGGAGAACGATCTCACCATGATCCAGTGGGCCGGCATCGGCGTAGCGATGGGCAACGCGCCCCCGGCTGTGCAAGAGGTCGCGGATTGGATCGCGCCGCCGGTGACGGAAGATGGGGCGGCGGCCATCCTGGAACGCTTCGTGTTCCACAGGAGCTGCCTGTGAGTGCGACGATCCTGCCCGTGCGTAGCCCCCAGGCCATCGCGCGGGCCGTAGAACTGCTCCAGGCCGGTCAACTCGTCATTATTCCGACAGAAACGATTTATGGCATCGCGGCGCTGCCCGATAACACGGCGGCCATTGCGCGTCTTTATGAGGTGCGCGGTCGTCTGCCTGAACCGGCGGCACCCTTTCTTTTGGCTAACGTCGATTACATGAACGTGCTGGCTCGCCCGAACCGCACTGCCTGGCGTCTGGCCCGCCATTTTTGGCCCGGCTCGTTGACCCTGATTCTCCCCCCCCACCCTGATTCCCTTTCCCCCTCGCGCCGTGCGTCGCCCGTAGCCCTGCGCGTGCCGGATTTTTCTCCCTTGATGCCCCTTCTGGAAAAAGTTGGCGGTTCCCTTTTCGTCAGCGGCGCCATCTGCCGTGGAAACCCACCCGCTATTACGGCCCAGGAGGCTGCGACCCTTTTTGCAGCAGATGTGGCGCTTATTCTCGATGGCGGCCATGCGCTTTTCGGCATCCCTTCGACCATCCTGGATTGCCTCTCCGACCCTCCGCAAATTCGGCGGCGCGGCGTCATCGCTGAGGAGAAAATCCGGGGTGTTTTAGGAGGTAACCGTTTAGTTCTGTGAGTACTGTGTGCTATGAGGGGATTTTTCCTCCTCCTATCCCCTTCCCCAGTCTGCGGGGAAGAGAGATAGGGGGTAAGCCAGGGAAAAAATGGCTGCGTTCACAAGACTAAAAAGTTTACAAGTGTTGAAACACAAATCTGCTGCTGCGCTTGTCGTAATCCTTCTTATAGCAACCGGCCTGCGTTTTTATCGTCTGGATGCGCAATCCTTCTGGAACGATGAAGGCAATACGGCCCGGCTGGTCGAACGTCCGCCGGCTTTGATCATTGAAGGCGCTGCCGGCGATATTCACCCTCCTGGCTACTACCTGCTACTGCACGGGTGGCGCGCCATCACCGGTGAATCCGAATTCGCGCTGCGTAGCTTTTCGGCGCTGTGCGGCGTGCTCACCGTGGCCGTCGCTGCTGCCGTGGGGCGGTGTGCCGGTGGATGGCGTACCGCGCTGGGCGCGGCGCTCATCGTGACTGTTCATCCTTTGTCCATCTACTACAGCCAGGAAGCCCGAATGTACGCGCTTCTCGGCCTGGTCTCGGCGTTGACGTTGTTTTTTAGTCTAAAGTCTGAAGTCCAAAGTCCAAAGTCCAAGCTCCCTTTACTCCTTACTCCCTATTCCTTACTCCTGGCTCTCAGCATCGCGCTCGGCCTCTACACGCAATACGCCTACATCTTCGTCCTGGTGGGCTTGAATCTGGCGTTTGGCCTCGATTGGGTGTTGCGTCGCCCGTGGAACTGGCGGAGGTTGGGGGCATGGATAGCCGCGCATCTGCTCGGCGGATTGACGTTCCTGCCGTGGGCGCCGATTGCGTGGGGGGCGAAGGGATGGCGTCCCCCAGATTTGAACCCGGCGCCGGCTCTTCAGGAGATTGCCCGCGCCCTGCTGGTGGGGATTACGCTTCCGGCGGGAGATGCCTCCTATGTGATCGCCGGCGCTGCGCTCCTCTGGCTGTTGGCACTGTTGACACGCGCGCGCGCGCGTTTCGCGGCGTGGGCGGCGATGGGCATGGCGCTTGTCCCGCCGGTGCTGTTGATTGCTCTGGGCCTTTATCGCCCGGCGTATCTCAAATTTATGCTGGCCGCGGTAGTCCCTTTGGCCGTGGTACTGGCCCTGCCGTTGCGTCGCCCCGACTCGCGTTGGGGAACGGTGCGGAACGGGATGGCAGGATTGCTCCTGGCGGCACTGCTCTGGGCGCAGGGAGGGGCACTGCATCACCTTTACACCGATCCCACCTATGCCCGCGACGACTACCGGGGTCTTGCCGCGCGCATCACTGCGGAATCTCGCCCTGACGACGCGATTCTGCTCAGCGCACCGAACCAATGGGAAGTGTTTACCTACTATTATCGCGGACCGTTGCCGGTCTACCCTGCCCCCTACCGCCCGAGTCCATCTGAGGCGGCGGCCTGGGTGGACGAGATTGTAGCGCAGCACACACGTCTGTTGGCCCTCTTTTGGGGCGACACGGAATCCGACCCGGAACGCCTGATCGAGCCTTACCTGGCGCGCCATGCCTACAAAGCCGGGGATACGTGGATCGGCACGGTGCGGCTGGCGATCTATGGAACGGCGACTTTACCCGCAGCGCCGACGACCTCTCTGCATGTCCGCCTGGGGGAGGTGATTGCCCTTGAAGGTTACGCGCTGGCGGGGACGGCCTTTGCGCCCGGCGACGTCATTCCGTTGACGCTGTTCTGGCGGGCAGAGGCAACGCCGACAGAACGCTACAAAGTCTTCGTTCACTTGCTCGACGCCAAGGGAACGTTGGTCGCGCAGACCGACGCCGAGCCTGGCGGTGGTTTCGCGCTCACGACGTTGTGGCAGCCGGAAGAGGGTCTCGTGGACCGGTATGGGATTCTCGTGCCGCCGGATAGCGCCGCGGGAGAATATGACCTGCTGGTGGGAATGTATGGCTTCTCCGGCGAGCGGTTGCCGGTGACGCTGGACGGGCAACCGCTGGGGGATGTGCTGCCGCTGACAACACTCACCGTGGCGTTACCGCAATGACCACCGGCACCGCCGTCAGCGAATCGATCTCCACCCCATTGGGCATCCACAACCCTGATGACGCGCCGCCATCGAGGTTGAGGGCGATGTCCACGTCCAAATCCGCCTCCACGAGCCAGGTTGCCAGCGCGTGCAGGCTAAAAAAGCCGCGCGGCGCGATCAGCATCAGGATGCGTCCACGGCGGTCTTGCGCGACCACCGTGCGCCGCGCCGGGCGTCCGTCATCCGCGTCGGCGGGGAAACCCATAACGCCGCCGGGTTTGACGAGCACCGGGAAACATTGCACCGCCTCGCGCAGTGGCTCCGCCGCATCATAAGGCCGGGTCTGCAGCCAGCGCACGCTGACCTCGCCGGCGTCGGTCACTGCGAACATGCCCGCGAAGTCACCATAGGACGTCCCGAATACTGTGCGGTTGCTGATTGTCAGCCCGGCGACGATTTGTTCTTCGGTGAAGTACCCGGCGTTCAGCACCAACGCGGCTTCGGTCTGCTGCGCCCAGGCGCTCACCGTCGCCGGCGTGCCCGGCGCATAGAGCACGTGAAACATCACCATGGCAGGGTCCAGGCGCGCAACGGTGACGCGCTCCACGTTGTCCCCGACGACGACATTGAGGCTGCGGACTTCGATCCCGGGGGAGAAGTTTTGCCAGCCGGTATCTTCGGGCAGAGGCGTGGGCGTGGGGGGAAGGGTGGGCGTAACCGTAGGGGTTGGCGTCGGCGTCGGTAGGAACCCGGGCGCGTGGCACGCCAACATGGTCAACAACCCTACGCCCAGAAAGAGCGCGGTCCATCTTTTCGTCATAACCGTCATCATACCGCAGAGTGGCAATTTGTGGAATGAACCGTGAGCTACCCACGGTCGAGGGCTTGACAACTGTCTTGCTTGTGGCATAATTTCTTTACTAAGGTGTTGATGGAGACGAGTACGTGCCGGAAGCTGCTCCAGCGAATTCGGGGAAGTGTGAGCCGAGTGTCAGAGCCGACGCGGAAAATCCCTCCGGAGCCGCCTGCCGAACAGTCCGGGTAGTCAATAGTCGAGTAGTCAATGTCGAATCTCGTAAAGTCGTACCTTAACAAGTCTCATAAAGTCGTAC
>DAOOGN010000097.1:0-15715 GCA_035415725.1 Anaerolineae bacterium
AAAGAATTTGTGTTTTTCTCTGTGAACTCTGGGTGCTCTGGGGCTATTTTCAGAGGAGGAGTATACGATGACCAGGTTAAAATTAGGCGTTATGGCCCCGTTGGAACATGGGGCGGAAGAAGAACTCAAGCGGGTTCATGATTTTGGACTTCCGACATGCCAGGTGGTATGTTGGCAGCGCGATCTGTTCACCCCGCAGATAGCCGACCGGTTGGTCGCCGCGGCAGCGCAGTACCAGGTAGAAGTGACGACGATCTGGACAGGCGTGCCGGGGCCGCACGTTTGGGATTTTGTGCAGGGGCCGGTCTCCATCGGCCTCGTGCCGCCGGAATTCCGCGTCGAGCGGGTTGCTACGCTCAAGGAGGGGGCAGACTTCGCGGCGCGGGTGGGCGCACCGAGCATCACCACGCATGTCGGATTCATCCCGGAGAATATGACCGATCCCCTCTATCCCGGCGTATTGGACGCCCTCCGCGAGGTGGTGGAATACTGCGGGGAGCGCGGTCTGGAATTCTGGTTCGAGACCGGGCAGGAGACGCCGGTTGTCCTCCTGCGGGTGATCGAAGACCTGGGATATGACAATCTGGGTCTCAACCTCGATCCGGCGAACTTGCTGATGTACGGCAAAGCCAACCCGGTTGACGCCCTGGATGTCTTCGGCAAGTATGTGCGCGGTGTTCACGCCAAGGACGGGGAATATCCTACCGGCGGTCGGAAGTTGGGGATCGAGAAACCGCTCGGTGAAGGGCGGGTCAACTTCCCGGCACTCATTTCCAGGCTCAAGGAGCTTGGCTACACCGGTGCGTTGACCATCGAGCGCGAAATCGGCGGTCCCCAACAGATAGCGGACATCAAGCACGCCATCGCCGTGCTGTCAAAACTCGCCTGATTTCAGTCCCCCGGAATCGTGACCGGCGTCAAACGTAATCCGCAAAAAGTGTTATACTTACGGGGAGAGCAAATTGCCAAGTCGCCAATGAACCCGGAAGCGGGCAAGCCGCGCTCCACAAGCAGGAGTACGGGGACGCTGGCGTGCTTCGAGCGCAAAGTTTGCTCCCTGGTTGAACCTGCCCCGGTCTTCTCGGACCTGTCAGGTTTCAAGCTATCATCAACGTGTAGGGCAACATTGGTGTAGAACTCATGGTTAAATTACTACTCAGGTTCATAGCTGTCGCACGTCTGGCCTTAAAACGTCTGTGGAACCATCCCGGCCTGACATTTTTGGCCCTTCTGGGCATCATTTTTTCCGTTGGACTGGTCAACAGCGCCTCGTTCTTCGCCAAAGCGGTCGATCAAGTCATTCTGGATCAAGAATTGTCGAAATTCAGTGAGATGACCGGGCGGCCGCCGTTCTCGACCAGTATTTATACCTTTTCCTCCAGTCGTGTCCCCATCTCCCTGGTGGATGCGGAGAACCTGTCAAACCACGTCGCCGACACGCTGTCATCAGAAGTGGAGCTGCCTCTGACACACGTGGGCATCGAAGTCCACAGCGGCAACATGATGCTGCGCCCCATCGAGGGCGCGACGTATGCCACCGGTAAACAAGATTACCTGGAGTCCACCGACCTCGTGTACATCGCCAGCGTCGCCGATGAACTGAACATCCTCGAAGGAGAGCCGCTGGACGAGAATAGCACGTCCGGCGAAGCGCTGGATGTGTGGATGCACACGCGCATGGCCGAAAAGATGGGCGTCAACGTCGGTGAGGAGTTCAATCTGAGCGTCAATGTCGTCGCCGAGCCCATCCGCATTCGCGTGCGCGGTTTCTGGCAGGCCAAAGACCCGACGGCGGATTTCTGGTTCGAGAATCCGGACGCCACCCTGCAAAACAAACTTCTGGTGCGCCGTCAGGACTACATCAACCTGGTGGAACCTCTCGTCCCGGGGAAAACCTGGTACATCAGTTGGCATATCATCCTGGACGAGAACGAAGTCCTGCCCGATAAAACGGTCGAATACATTGAGGGATTCCAACGCGGCATCGTGGTCATTAACAAATATCTGCCCGATGCGCGGATCAACACCCCACCCCTGGACCCCCTCAAAACTTTTGTCCAACGCGGCAACACTCTCACTATCCTGCTGCTGGGATTCAACATCCCCGCGTTTGGCTTCTTGCTCTATTTCCTGGTTCTGACATCCGCCATTATTGCGCGTTGGCAGGTACACGAGACGGCTACCCTGGTCAGCCGGGGGATGCGTTCTTCCAGCATCCTCACCTTGACGACGGTCGAAGAATTGATCCTTTTCCTTCTGGGAACCCCCCTCGGCATAGTTTTGGGGATGGTTTTAGCCAGGTTGATGGGTTACACCTCCAGCTTCCTGACTTTTACTGCCCGCGAACCCCTGCCCGTGACATTGCGCGGTATCACCGTGCCGATGACCGTCCTGGCGCTGGGCGTCACGTTACTGGCCCGTATTCTACCGGCGGCACAGGCCGCCCGCCAGAGCCTCGTCGACGTTGAGCGCGAGCGCGCCCGCCCCCAACAGACGCCCTTCTGGCAGCGCGCTTACCTCGATATCCTTCTATCCATCGTCAGCTACTACGCCTACCGACAATTGCTCAATCGTGGCACCCTGGCGCTTTTGGTACGCGACAAGCCAGAGGACCTTTACCAGGACCCTCTCCTCATCCTGGTACCGGCTTTAGCCATGCTTGCCGTGGCGTTGCTCACACTGCGTATTTTCCCCCTCATTATGCGCGCCATCGACGTGATTGCCAGTCTTACCCCCTGGGCAACGCCCCACCTGGCGCTCCGTCAGTTGGGGCGCGAAAGCCAGGCTTACGTCAGCCCGCTGCTCCTGGTCATTGTGTCTCTGGCGCTGGGCGTTTACACGCTCTCGATGGCGGCAAGCCTGGATCAATGGCTCATCGATCGTATGTACTACAAGGTCGGCACCGATCTGGCTTTCAGCGTCTATCCTCCATGTGCGTTGAGCGACGTCTGCACCACCGAAAGCACCCTCAGCGGCGAGTGGATTCCACTGCCCAGCCAGTTCGATGCCTTAGAGGGTGTCAAAAAGACAACGCGAGTTGGCAATTACAGCATGTCAACTTCCCTACCCGGCAGTGGCGATATTCACGGACACTTTATGGCCGTGGATCGCATAGACTTCAGTTCCGTCGCCTGGTTCCGGGGCGATTTCGCCGCTGAATCCCTGGGCGGGTTGATGAACCGGTTAGCCCAATGGTCCAACGGCATCCTCGTCCCCGAAAAACTCTTTGAAGAAAATCACCTGCAAATCGGCGACGACATCTCCGTGCGGATCGGCATCAACTACGAGCTCACCGTCAATTCCCAATTCAAGGTCGCCGGCACCTACAAGTACTTCCCCACCGTCTACGATGATGACATTGTTTTCATCGGCAACCTGGACTATCTCACTTTCTATATAGGCATGGTCGTCCCCCACAATCTGTGGATGCGGCTGGACGAAGGGGTGAAGGGAGAAGATGTGCTCAAACAAGTTCGTACCCTGAACCTCGTCGCCAACGCCTCAGGCGACGCGCCGGCGCTCATCGCCGCGGAACAGGCCCAATTCGAGCGCGTGGGCGTCTTCGGGACGTTGTCGGTGGGCTTCCTTGCGTCGGTTATTATGGCCGCGATGGGCCTGCTCATCTATACCTACGCCTCGCTGCAAGATCGAATCCGGCGCTTCACTATCCTCCGCGCGATGGGATTGCAACGTCGGCAGATCAGCGCCCAGGTGATTATGGAATACCTGTTTTTGACATCGTTTGGCGCCATCGCCGGCGCCTTGATCGGCGCGGGGGCTTCCCATTTCTTCGTTCCCTTGTTCCGAGTCACCGGCGAGAAAAATGTCCCCTTGCCCACGTTGTTGCCGATTATCGCTCAGGACAAAGTGCTGCAATTGATCCTCGTCTTCGTGGCTTTCATCGTGCTCGCCGAAGTCCTGGTCATCGCCCGGGCGCTCTCACAACGCGCTTATACCCTGTTGAAAGGGGTTTGGGGATAACCATGCCGTCTGAACCTGATCCAAAACAAAAACCCGGCTACGACGAAACGCCTGATGCCTCCGCCGATGCGGACGATGAAGCGCCGGAGTCGCGCTGGCAACCGGCGGAACTACGCCCCCGTTCCGGCCAACCCGCCGGCGGCGAACCGACCGTGCGTTTGCCCGTCCCCGGCGCCGCGCGTCCTCCGGCAGGCAACGTTCCGCCCGCCGAACCGACGCAGCGGATTCAACCCTCAGAAGACTCCGCTCCTTCTTCTCCGGCGGAACCAATTCCGCCCGCCGAACCGACGCGGCGCATTTCGACGTCAGAGCGCTACATCCCGCCGGCGCAAGAGGAGCGCATCCCCCCGGCAGAGCCAACGCGACGAATCGAAGCACAACCACCCACGGCACCCCTTCGCCGTATCCCACCGGCCGAGCCACCCCACCCAACGCCGACCTGGCGCGCCTCGGTATCGACCGACGACGAGCCAACCCAACCCATCCCTCTGATCCGCTCGACGCCGCCGCCGTCCGTCCCCCCGTCAAAGCCGCCATCGGCGGCAATGCCGGCGAAAAAACGCAGCGGACGCGGGGCGACGCTGGTGCTCAATGTGACCCTCGTCGGTGTGGGACTGTTCTTCCTGGTGTTGCTCGGCGCAGTCATCGGTTACATCGTGCTGGCAGCGCAGCTTCCCTCGCCGGACGAACTGCGCGCGCGTCAACCCGACTTCGCCAGCAGCCAAATCTACGCCCGCGACGGGCATCTGCTCTACGAGATCATCGATCCTACCGCCGGAAAACGCACCTACGTCCCCATTTCGCAGATCTCGCGTTACCTGCAACTGGCGACTGTCGCCACCGAGGACCGCAACTTCTACACCCACACCGGCTTCGATCCCGTCGCCCTGATCCGCGCTATCTATTATGCTTTGCAGGAACAGGAGTTCGTCTCCGGAGCCAGCACCATCACCCAGCAGGTCGCCCGCAACATCTTGCTGCCGGATGAAAAGACCGAGCGCACTGCCAGTCGTAAGATCAAAGAGATCGTGCTGGCGACTGAACTGACCCGCCGTTACACCAAAGACGAAATCCTCGAGATTTACCTCAACAACAACAATTACGGAAACCTGGCCTACGGCGTTGACGCCGCCGCGCGCACGTACTTTGGCACCAACGCCGCCAATCTCAGCCTGGCTCAGGCGTCGTTCCTGGCCGGGCTGCCGCAGTTGCCGAGCGTCTACGACCCCTTCCACGGCGGGCGCGACGCCGCACTCAAGCGCCACAAAGTCGTGCTCGCCCTGATGGTCGAAGCTAACTTCATTACCCAGGCGGAGGCCGACGCTGCCGCTGCCGAAATGGATGCTTACGGCTTCCCTCCCATCTACACCGATGTCATACCCGCGCCGCACTTCGTCGTCTACGTGCGCCAGTGGCTCGAAGCCAAACTCGGCGCGGAGGCGCTTTACCGCGGCAGTGGCTTACGCATCTACACCACCCTGGATCGCCATCTCCAGCAGATCGCCGAAGAGGAAGTGCGCAACGGCGTCGCGGCGCTGGCGGAGCGCCACGTCACCAACGGCGCGCTCGTCGCCATCGAACCGGCGACCGGGCACATTCTGGCGATGGTCGGCAGTACCGATTTCTACAATGACGCCAACGATGGACAGGTCAACGTCACCGTGCGTTGCCGCCAACCCGGTTCCGCCATCAAACCGCTCACCTATCTGGCTGCGTTCGAGAAAGGCTGGACACCTGCGACCATCCTCTGGGACATCCCCACCACCTATACCGACACCGCGGGCAACGTCTACCAACCCGTCAACTACGACGGCAAATTCCGTGGGCCGGTGGCGGTCCGCACCGCGCTGGCGAACTCGTTGAACATTCCGGCGGTCAAAACCCTGGAATTTGTCACCGTCGATGGGCTGTTGAACATCGCCGAACGCCTGGGAGCGACCTCGCTGGTTTCGCCGCAATTGGAATGTCCCGACTATCCCTACGACACCCGGCCGTATTACGGACTGGCCCTGACCCTCGGCGGCGGCGAGATGAAGCCGCTGGAATTGACCGCCGCTTACGCGGCCCTGGCGAACGGGGGCCTCTATATGCCGACGCAACCCATTCTGTGGGTCGAGAACACCAAAGGCGAAGTTCTGATCGACAACCGCCAGCCCCAGGGCCGGCAAGTGGTCGCGCCGGAGACGGCCTACCTCATATCGAGTATATTGTCCGATGCCAAAGCGCGCTGCCTCGTTTTTAGTTGTCCCAACAATCTGGAATTAGCCGACCGGCCGGTGGCTGCGAAGACCGGCACCACCAACGACAACCGTGACGCCTGGACGGTGGGCTATACGCCCAATCTCGCCGCGGGTGTGTGGATCGGCAACAACGACAATTCGCCCATGGACGGTGTGGCCGGCGCGGGCGGCGCTGCGCCGATTTGGAATGCCTTCATGCGCCACGCCCACGAGTCAGTCCAGCCGCAGAGCTTCCCCCGGCCGGCGGGCGTCATCGAACGCGAAATCTGCGCCCTCTCCGGCGCGGAACCGTCACCCTACTGTCCCGAAAAGCGTGTGGAGGTCTTCTCGACCAGCAACCTGCCACCCAAAGCGGATCAGGACTGGTTCCAACAAGTGGAAATCGACGGGAACAGCGGCTTGCGCGCCAATGAATTCTGCCGCGCTAATGTTTTCACGAAGGTGATGGTCGTTGTGGATTACATCCAGGATCCCAGCGGGCAAAACTGGATGCGGCAGTGGGCTGCGGAGCGCGGGATGGAGGTCGCCCCACGGGATTACTGCACTGCCGGTGAAAAATCGCCGGAGGTCAGCATCACGTCGCCGAAAAATGGCGAGGAGGTTCACGGCTGGGTGGAAATCAGAGGGACCGTGGATTTTGAGGACTTCGATCATTACGAAATCACCTATGGCGTCGGCAACAATCCCCAGGATTGGGGCTGGATCAGCGGTCCGCATCTGGCCCAGGTACGCGATGGGTTACTCGGCCAGTGGCAAATCCCGGTGGAGATGACGCCGGGCGTGTATTCCCTGCGCATCGTCGCCTATAACCGACGCGGCGCGAAATTCGAGACCCGTGTGCAGGTCAACGTCGTCGGCCCAACAGCGACGCCGACGTCCGAAACCACGCCCACGGAGACGCCAACCTTCACCGCGACGCCGACCACGACGCCGACCTCAACTCCGACGCTCCTGCCGCCCACGGAGACGGCGACCCCCACGGAGACTCCTACCCTTCAGTTGCCGACGGAGACACCCACCCCCACAGAGACGCCCAGTCCAACGCCCACCGTCGAGTTACCGTCTCCCGAACCGCCGACGGACACCCCCACGCCAGGAACATCAACGACGCCGTGATGGGTTAACGGTAGCGATTGCCCAACGCCCCGGACAGTTTTAGAGTCGCGGGGCGTTTTTTGTATGCTCACCCCACCGAAAATAAGGCTACGAAAGTCAAAGGAGGCGAAAAAATGGGGGTGTGGCGACGCCCCCTACAAAAATCCCCCTTCCCTGGGGAAGGGGAGCAGAGGAGATGGGCTGATAGAGACACACATAGCTCCGTCATCCAAAAGCACCCGGCACACCAAAATCCACGCCAAACCTACTATAGGGAATAAGTTGTTTCGCCAGGTTTACCAGCCCGAATAGATACCAAAAGGGTTGGAAGATGACTGCTCAGCGCTCGGGGATTGGCCCCAGGATGGATACCAGGAACTGCCGGATTTGCCTGTCCCACAGGAACCAGTCGTGATGGCCATCTTCCTCGTGATATTCGGACGGCACGCCCAGTGACTGGCAGGCAGCGTGGAAGTAGCCACTGAGCGGGTATAGGTCCTCCTGGCGGCCAACGGCGATGAACAGGCGCGGTAGAATCGACGGGTTTTGGGCGGCGCGCTGCAACCAGGCTGCCGGGTCGTGCTCACTCCCGGCGAGTTTATCCAAGTCGCCGAACAGCAGAGCAAACTCCTCGCGACGCTTGTCGTTGGGATCGAGCTTGAGAATCTCCAGCGACAGCACCCCTGAAAAACTGGCGGCGGCGGCGTACAACTCCGGGTGCAACAGGGCGGCCTTGAATGCGCCATAGCCACCCATCGAATCGCCGGCGATGAAAGTGTCTGCCCGGCAGGGCGCTAACCCAAAGATATCAGCCAGGTAACGCGGCAGTTCCCCGGTCAGGTATGAAAAATACTCCTGACCGTTGGGCTGGTCGGTGTAAAAACTCCGCCCCACCGAAGGCATGATCACTACCAGTCCATAGGCCGACGCCAGCGTTTCGATGGCAGTATAGCGCTGCCAGGCGCTGCCATCTTCGCTCAGCCCGTGCAGCAGATATAGGACCTTGCGTTTAGCGACAGGTATTCCCTGCATTTCGCCGGGATCAGGGAGGATGATATACAGCGGCAGGTTGACCTTGACGGTCTCAGGGACATGGTCAAGACGTATAAGCGCCATGTGACATCTCCTTATGCGTTGGTCGATTCAACCGGAATGGCCTCAGGCCCTTTGAAGTCGATGAACCACGAGAAGGCAAAGCTGATCACCATCAGGACGGGCGGGACGATGGTCATCAAGAAGCGGGCAGCCTGATCCGGATGCAAACCGGGATTGTCGCCGCTTTCGAAGCCGTAAATGCGGGAAACCAGGAGATAGGCAACGCTGGTGAAAAGGCCGTTGAGGCGGTTCATAAAGCCCATGGCATTGGAGATGATACCCTCCCGCCGCAAGCCGTGTTTCTGGGTGTCCTCATCCATAATCTTGGCGCCAATCAAGTCCATAGTGGTGATGACGCCCGCAAAGCCGAAGCCCACAAACGCCGCGAAGATGATCGCCGTCGTCAGGTCGGAGGCGAAATACAGGGGGATGAAGGTGAAAGCCAGAACCGCCAGGGACGTCCGCCAGGCGGGGAGCAACGAAAACTTCCTGACCAGCCAGGCCCAGACGGCCACTCCGGCAATGGCGACGATCAACACTGCCGCCAGCAGGAAGGTGGACCGCCCGCTGGAAAGCCCAAGGGCATATTGGACATAAAAGGCCACCGAGGCCAGCACGAGCGACATAGCCGCACTGTAAAAAGCGTTCGCCAGACCGGCGACCCAAAATTTCTTGTTGGTCAACAAGTCCTTGAGCGCCTTCCACAGGCCGGGCTTGGCCTCCTCCGGCTCGGGCTCCTTTTCCCGGCAGGTGAAGGTCATGTACAAGATGACCGCGCCGCCGAGAATGCCGTAAATGATAGCCGTCAGCCCGTAGCCCAATTTTTCGGTCACCATAGGGGTCAGGGCGATGCTGATGATCATCGCCACCAGTTGGAAAGCCTGGCGCAAAGCGTTTGTCTTGGCGCGGCTGACGTCGTCGCGGAACAACTCGGGGAACAGCGCCCCATAGTTGGCGTTGATGACCGAATCCAGCGTGCCGGTCAGGATGTAGAAGAGCATCCCGTAGGCGAAGATAGCATCGCCCCTCAGAAAGGCCGGAATGTTGTAAAAGGCGATGAAGAACAGGATCAGGAGCGGGGTGCCGATCACCAACCAGGGACGCCGGCGGCCCCAGCGGGTGCGCGTCCGGTCGGAGAGGAAACCGTAGATGGGGTTGTCAATGGCGTCAATGAACGTGTAAATAAACAGCATAGCCGCCCATTGCTGAGTGGTCACACCCAGGCCGAGTACATAGAAGGTGAAGGCAAACGTTTTGAGCATGTTGATCGGGATGGATGTGCCGAACATACCGATGGCATAATTGAAAGACTTGTTGCGTTTTTGCGACATGAAACAAACCTCCGGATAAAGTGAACTCATTTTTCCACAGTTGCCACGATGATGCCGTCCTCTGTTAAACCAAGATTCGCGTAGCGCCCTGCCGCACTCCGCCAGCGCAGATTGAAACCCCAACCGTGCCAGTCCCACACGGAAAGGGTACGCTGCGTGGCGTCCGGGCCATCGCCGGGCTGCGCCGATTCCAGCACGATCAGTTCCTCCACACCGTCGCCGTCCACATCTGCCAGCGCGACCTCGTGGATGCTCTGGGCCACGGCCGAGCCGCCCCAGAGCACCTTGACCGCTCCACCGCGATGGCCGATGATGAAGGGGTGACTGGCGAGGACACCCGCGTCGTCGGGCTTCCAGAGCGCTGCCAGGATTTCGTAGCGCCCGTCGTCGTTGGGATCGCCCAGAGCCGCGTCCGCCACGTGCCACGTCGGATCGCTGTGCCAGATTTCGACGCCGCCCTGCAAGACATGCAGTGTCTCATCCTCGCGCAGGATTGTCTCCGGGACGCCGTCGCCGGTCAAGTCGATGGCACCCTCGCTAAAGGGGGCGTTTGCATTACCGGCAGGAGGATCCATGGCCCAACACGTCTGCCGGTCGCAGGCAAAGCCCACCTGCTGCGCGGAACACGGCAGGGAGGCCAAAGTCGCCGTCCCCAACGCGACCAGGGCCAGCAGCGCAATGGGAAGTAATCTCCGCACGCGCACTTACCATGCGGGGCGCGCGTTGGCGACAACGATGCGGGTGACCATCCAATCCTCACCGTCACCGGTGCGCTCCAGGGTATAGGTCACATCCAGAGAGTAAGGCCCGCGCGTTCCAATCTCCTGCATATCGTTCTCGTTGCCGGTCTCGGCGGGATGCGCCGTACCACTGTAGGCGTAAAGCGTATCCTGCCAGGCCTCGCGCACCGTGACCACAGCCAGGGTTGCGGATTGCAGGTCGAAGGAGCGGTAGTCGGTCCCCATCCATTGCCGCCCCTCGAAGTGCTTCTGGGCCTTCAGGGCGTTGATTTCGGCAGTGATGAAGTCCAGAGCCTCACCGCCCGCCCACCGGTTATACTCCGACGCCACATATTGCGTGTCCAGGTAGAAGACAGCGTTGACCCAGGCACGCTGGAAAGCATAGAGCGCGCTTTGCAGATCGCTGTACTCGCCTTCCGGCGTAAAGAAGCTATCGATCCAGTCGGGTTGTGGCGGCGCCGTGCCGTCGTCCAACATCCTCCGCCACTTCTCGTCGGTGAGACGATCATCGGCAGGCCATTGGAACTCGTAGTATGAGAAGATGCCGCCCTTGGCAACCTGCAAGCGCAGGCTGCCATCCTCTTCGACCAAGGGGACGACGACATGGATCTCGCCGATGCGTCCGACGCCCTCTTCCAACACGGTAGGGTTAGGGATACCGTCGCCGTCGGGGTCGGGATCGGTGGCGACGTCGGCGATGACCGCCGCCTGCGGGTTTTCCTCCATGGAGGGGGTTCCCCCGGGTTCGCCTGCCGGCGTGTCGGCGGAGGCCATCACCAGATGTTCCAACTCGCCGCCATAGTAGCGGATGCGCTCGTGTTCATCCTCGGTGAGCGGAATTCCCTGAAGTTGTTTTTCCGCCATCTGCTTGAGCGCCAGCGCCAGCTCCTCGATGCTGGCGAGGTTGTCGGCGTCCGTCTTGCCCAGCAAGCTGCGGGAAGCAAGCCCCTCGCGGGTCATCGCGGCCAGCGCCGCCACCCGCGCGTAGAACTCCGGGACAGGCTCCACGTAGCCTCGCGCCGGAAGCGGATCAGGCGGGGTGGGCATCCAGCCGGCGCCCATCTCGGCATAGGTCTGCTTGGCGTAGAGGATGGTGTCATGCTTCAGCTCGGCCCAACTGCCCAGGACGGTGTGCAATTGCTTGTCGCGCCACGCGATGGACTGCATAAAGGTGGGATAGCCTGCGCCGGGTGCTTCCAGGAGCGGGTAGAAGGTGTAAAGCCAGCCATTGTAGACCGTCTCCGTCCAATCCTGCTCCGTGAGGCTGCCGATCCAGGCGCGCATCTTGTCCATCTGCAGGGTGTAGCTCAGATACTTTGTGTCGCCCATCGAATCCAACAGCTCATAGGCGCGCTCCGATCCCATCGCGGCGAAGAGGTCCAGCCCCTTAGGCAGCCCGCGACGCTCGGTTGCGGTACCCACATTGCGGTAGATGAGCTGGCGGAAGATGTAGGCGTCAGGCACGAAGCGCTGTCCCATGAAGCGCAGGCCCTTGGTCTGCCTGGTCTCCTCATCCGAGGCGGCGATGACCAGGCCGAGGATGCGCGGGGCGGGCAGCGCGTCGGTGGCGGCGATGAAGGTGTCCAGTTTGGCGTCATCTGCCAGTGTCGCCAGCGCCGGATTCTCGCCGTAGACGGCATCGATCACCGGGATGTAATCAAGTGCGGTGAGGTCGTCACTGCGCCCGACGAGGAAGGCGGTGGGGTCGTAGAGGTCGGCCCAGGCATCCAGCGCAGGGCGTCCGTTCACCTGGGTGTTGCGCAACGCCCGCACCAACAGCAGCGCGGAGCGGGTCTCCGCCCGCCCGATGGCGGCGTCATCGGTCTTCAGGCGGAAAGTCATGCGCCCGTACCACATCATGCTCTTGAAATAGGCTTTCAGCGCGTCGCTGCGCGTGTAGTGCCCGCGCGGGATGTACTGCGTGTAGTCCTCACCGTATGCCAGACCGGGGAAGATCGGCGAGGGCAAGAGGCCGGCCGCCGCTTCGACGTTGCCGATTTCGGCTTCCGCCAATTCGGCGGCGTAGTCGGGGATGGGGAAGGCGGGGTCGGCGAGCCGTCCGCTCACGGCGATGAAGGCGACGGTGCGCAGGGCCGCATCTTCCCACGGTGTGCCGCGTAACTGTTGGTATTGTGCATCCGCTTCAACGATCAAGGCACTGTTGAGAGCTTTTAACAACGGGTAGAAGTACTCGCTCTCGGCGGTGCGCAGCGTCTTGTCGAACATCAGATGATAGACGTGCAGCAGCGAGTCGCTGGTGACGAAGATGGGAACGTTGGCGTAGCGCGCCTTTTCGTAGACGGTGAAGAATTCCTGCTCCTGCAGGCCAGGGCTGGCGACGACGCCATCGCGGGCGAGACGGGCAAGTTGATCCGTCGAAAGCGGCATGGCGATGTGGACATTGCTCAGGTCGGGGGCGACGGCGGGCCAGACGAGCGCGGGGGTAACGGCCACCGGCTGCGGGTTATACGGCGCGAAGACCGATTTGGCACGCGGCTGAACCGCCGGGATGTTCGGCGGCGTCGGCGTTGGCGCTTCCGGGGTGATTTCGGCGGTGGCAGTGGGCGGTGTCACAAGGGTAGCGGTGGGGCGTGTCTCCGTAGTGGGGGAGGGCTGTGTCGTCGGGGACGACAGTTGACAACCCAGGATCAGAGCCAATGCCAGCGTGATCAAGGTCAAACGCATCATGGAACCAGAATGGATTTTCATAGAGCATCCTCCTCAATATCAAACGTATCTATTCAGGCTGGTAAACCTGGCGGAACAACTTATTTAGGACTTACGCAATAACAATGTTTTTCCACGAATGGAACTTCCAAGATCACCCTGTCCCGCAAGTGTTGGCGAGTCACGGATATGATCTGTTGCGTGTTCATCAAGTTCTCGGGATGCCACAACCTATCCGTCTTGTCATATCATCCATAAAAAGGGGAGAAGTGGGGATTTGACCCCCACCCCCAGTTTCCGAGAAGACACAAGAAAACTCATACGGGCGTGAGTCGCATTAAGTAGGACTTACGCAAATTTCCGTTTGTAGTGACGGCTTTAGCCGTTCTTAGCTCCTAAGAGACGCCTGAAGGCGTCACTACAAATCCTCCACCGCTTGATTCGAACCAGGCTTGCGTAAGTCCTGTAAGTATAGAATGATCCTTTGAAAGGTCAAACGGAAGTAACTATTCAGCCACCTTTGCCAGGTGGCGAACGGGACTTTGGGGAGGGCACATAATAGGTTACCCCTTCGGCAGGTGCTGACCCTCTCATCCCCTAACCCCCTTCTCCCCCGCCAGCGGGGAAGAAGGGGGCAAAAGGGGGGTGTGGCGACACCCCCACCCAAAATCCCCCTTCCTGGAGGGAAGGGGGGCAGGGGGGATGGGCTGATAGAAACACGCCTATCTTGTCATACAGAAGCACCTGGCCTACCAAAGTCTACGCCAAACCTACTATAGGGAATAAGTTGTTTCGCCAGGTTTACCAGCCCGAATAGATACAAACGGAATTGGTCTTCATGCCCAAAATATGGCGGCAGTCCTGTCGCTTGATTTGACACAATGCCCTTTCATGGTATGATACATCCGTTATTGTAACGGATTATAGCATCACACAAAGGGGGGTATCATCAGTAAACAAAAGTATCGCGTCAATCGAGAAATTCGCGCACCAGAAGTTCGCGTTATCGATGCAGAAGGCGGTAACCTGGGCGTCCGGCCCACCGCCGAAGCCATCCGCCTGGCTGCCGAGGCCGAACTTGACCTGGTGGAGGTCGCGCCTAACACGGAGCCGCCGGTGGCCCGCATTATGGACTTCGGAAAATTCGTGTACGAACAGGCCAAAAAAGAGCGCGAGGCTCGCAAGTCGCAGAAACAAGTTGAGGTTAAAGAGATTCAACTGCGACCTAAGACCAACGATCACCACACCCAGTTCAAGGTCAAAAGTGCGCGCGGTTGGCTTGAAGAAGGCAACAAAGTCAAAGTTCGTATACGCTTCCGGGGGCGGGAAATCACCTACCCCGAAGTGGCGATCGAACAACTCGAAGAAATCGCCACTGAGCTGAGTGATGTTTCTACCGTTGAACAGGTTCCCCAGTTGGATGGGCGAACGATGTTAATGATCTTAGCGCCGAAAAAGAAAAAGTAGCTGTAGGAGGAACAAAAGTGCCGAAACTAAAGACCCACAAATCAACATCCAAGCGCTTCCGCATTTCGAAGGGCGGCAAGGGAGTGTTGATGCGCACGCGGCAAGGGAAGAGCCATTTCCGCCGCAACAAATCGAACACGGTGCGCGCGATGTTCGACCAACTGCACGTGGTGACCAGTCCAGCCATCAAGCGCCGCGTCCGTCGGTTAACACCCTATTTGCACGAAAAGTCTTAATTCAATCTGAGGTGAAATTGTGAGAGTCAAAGCAGGAATCGTAACACGCCGTCGCCATAAGAAAATCGTCAGGCAGACGAAAGGCTTTTATGGGACGCGCCGTAAGTTGTTCCGACGAGCTAATGAAGCCTGGATGAAGTCTATGGCCTACGCCTATCGCGACCGCCGCAATCGCCGCCGTGACATGCGCCGCCTGTGGATCATCCGCATCAATGCCGCCGCCCGTAACAACGGCGTCTCCTACAGCCAATTGATCAACAGTCTCAAAAAGGCCAACATCGTGATCGACCGCAAAATACTGGCGGAATTGGCCGTCAATAACCCCACGGCCTTTGCCGCCGTGGTGCAGACGGCTACCCAGGCATAGTCGACACGGTCTTTCGCTATCTGAACAGGCGACGCTGATGCGTCGCCTGTTTTGTTCGGCTTAGCGGTAGCTTGAACTCCTTTCATACATCATCCCCGCAATCCCGTCCGCAACCCGGCAAAGGTAACTGCACAGCTACCTGCTTTTATAATTCGCAATTTCAAGTATCCTATCCCATGTTACCTTTTGGACCCCAACACGACATCCCTAGCGAACTCCAATCAGCGCTGAACAAACGGTCATAGTAACTATTCAGCCATCTTTGCCAGGTGGCGAACGAGACTTTGGGGAGGGCACATAATAGGTTACCCCTTCGGCAGGTGCTGACCCTCTCATCCCCCAACCCCCTTCTCCCCCGCCAGCGGGGAAGAAGGGGGCAAAAGGGGGGTGTGGCGACACCCCCACCCAAAATCCCCCTTCCTGGAGGGAAGGGGGGAAGGGGGGAAGGGGGGATGGGCTTATAGAAACACGCATATCTTGTCATACAGAAGCACCT
>DAOOGN010000098.1:0-15462 GCA_035415725.1 Anaerolineae bacterium
ATGTGCCCTCCCCAAAGTCCCATTTGCCACCTGGCAAGGGTGGCTGAATAGTTGCAATTTGGCATCTCTTCAGGCTCGTACAGCGGGGCAGAAATTTCACACCCGTTAGCCATGCGCGGAGCGGATCGCCAGATTGTAAGGGGTGTGGTGGGCGGCTGAATAGTGGCTCGATTCGGAGCGCGAGTTACCAACTCGCGCTCCATGGTGAACCCTCGGCGATGCCGGGCCAAGGCCAGCATGGCGATAACTCCGACTGCGGATTATTGAGGCACCAAAACCGGCGGCAGCACCTGGAAAAAGGGCGTGAAAAGCCAGCGATAGATCAGTAATAGCTGTCTGGAGAACGGACGCAACGGCGAGGTGATAAATTCTCTGCGTATATTGGCCCAACTCGTGAAATTTGTCCACTGCTCGCGCACCATCACACCGATGGCATTTTCAAACAGCACCACGATGACGGCGGCAACGATGATCCCCAGTAAAAATCCCATCAGAGAGTCCAGAACGCCAAGCTTGGGCAATTTTGTCACCGGAAACGCAGCGTGGATCACAGCGTAGCCTATAACGAAGAAGAGAATGAACAACACGATAAACATCACGCCCTCGGTTAGCGATGGATTGGGTCCGGCAACCGCTTTGACACGATAGGCCGCTTCTTTATACAACAGGGTGCTAAACATCGTCGCCGCCCACAGAATGGCAAGCGAAAACAATGCCTTCGCCATCCGTTGATAGGTTAAGAAACCAACGACGCCCACGGCTACAAAAACGATCAGCCAATCAAGCACTCCCATAAGCTCCTCCCTTGGTATCTATTCAGGCTAGGTAAACTTTGAGTCTTGTGAACGTAGCAATTTTTTTCAATGGCTTACCTCCTATCCCTTTCCCCTTCTCCCCCCGCGCCAACGCGGGGGAAAGAGGACTTTTTTGTGTACCATGCAAGCGTTAAGCCCTACGGCTCAACGCATGGAGTTCCTCAACGGGAACTGAGCTGCCGGCCGGCAAGGCGGCGTAGATTCAAGCCCATGGCTTTAGCCCCGGCTGATGGGCTCCGGGCGCGGCTCCGGCCCTGTCTCTACACTGTCGAGAGAGAATTCCTTTTCGCAGTTCAGGCAGCGGGCCACATCCTTGCGCGCGGTGACCAAAAGGCCCCCGCAGGCAGGACATGGTTGCGGCAAAGGGCGTTTCCAGGAGGTAAATTCGCAGGCCGGCCACGTCGAGCAGCCGTAGAAAATACGTCCTTTCCGGGTACGTTTCTCGACAATTTCACCGTCGGTGCAACGAGGGCATTTGACGCCGATTTTCTCCAGCCAGGGTTCGGTATGACGGCATGCAGGGAAATTCGAACAGCCAATAAACTTCCCATAACGTCCATAACGCACGAGCAATTGCCCCTGATGACACTCCGGACACTCACGCCCCACGTATTCGATCTGCTCCACGACAGGAATGGTCTCTTCAGCTTGCGCCAACGTCCGCTGAAAGGGGCCGTAGAATTTCTGCATCAGGGCGACCCAGTCCTGGGTTCCAGCGGCCACATCATCCAATTCCGACTCCATCTGGGCGGTAAAATCCACGTTGATGAGGTCAGGGAAATTCTCCACCAGCATGTCATTGACGACAAAAGCGGTTTCCGTCGGGAAATAACGGCGCGCTTCACGCCGCACATAGCCGCGTTGCTCAATGGTGGAGAGAATCGTGGCATACGTCGAAGGACGGCCAATGCCATACTCCTCCAGCGTCTTGATGAGCGTGGCGTCGGTGTAGCGGGGAGGCGGCTGGGTGAAGTGTTGCTCCGGCCACAGGCGGATCAGGTCCAATACCTCATCCACCGTCAACAGGGGAATCTGTTGCACTTTCTCCTGCTCCGGCTCGCCGTTTTCGGCACTGGCCTCTTCGTAGACAATGAGGAAACCCGGAAAGCGCAATGTCGAGCCGGACGCGCGGAACAAATAGGGTTTGTCGGTTTCCGTGCCGGCCAGGATTTCGACGCTGAGGGTATCGTACAACGCGGCTTCCATCTGACTGGCGACAAAACGTCGCCAGATCAAATCATACAGCCGGTATTGTTCGGAACTTAAATGGGATTTCAAGCCGTCCGGTGTGCGCAGGACACTGGTCGGACGAATCGCTTCGTGGGCTTCCTGAGCGCCTTTGGTGCGCGTCTTGTAAACCGGCGGGTGGGAAGGCAGGAATTCGGCGCCGTAATGCTCGCTGATGAAGTGCCGGGCCTCATCCTGCGCCGGTCGCGCGACGTTGGTGCTGTCGGTGCGCATATAAGTGATCAATCCTACCATCTCGCCGTCGCCTACGTCGATGCCCTCATAAAGCTGCTGGGCAACCTGCATCGTTCTGCGGGCGATGAAACCGAGTTTGCGCGAGGCTTCCTGCTGGAGCGTGCTAGTCGTATAGGGAGCGGATGGCTTGCGCGTGCGTTGTCCTTCCTTAATTTTGGAAACGCTGTAGATGGCGTGTTCAAGGGACTCGAGCAGGGGCTTCACGTCGTCTTCACGGTGCAACGCGACTTCTGCGCCGCGAATCTGCACCAGCCGCGCCTTAAAGGTCGGGCGTTTCTGGCGGGCGACGGGATGTTGCGATGCCAGCTCCGCGTCGAGCGTCCAATACTCCTCCGGCACAAAGTCTTCGATTTCGCGCTCGCGCTCCACAATCAGGCGCAGAGCCACCGATTGCACGCGCCCTGCCGAAAGCCGGCTACGCACTTTGCGCCAGAGCAGTGGGCTGAGGTTGTAGCCGACCAGCCGATCCAAAACACGCCGCGCTTGTTGGGCATTAACCAGGTCCATGTTAAGGTCGCGGGGATGGGCAAATGCCTCATCCACAGCATCTTTGGTGATCTCGTGAAAGACGACTCGCTGCGCCTGCCCGGGTGGCAGGTCCAAGACCTCGCTCAAATGCCAGGCAATGGCCTCCCCTTCCCGGTCGGGGTCGGTTGCCAGATATACCGACTCCGCCTTCTGCACGATTTGGCTCAACTCCTTAACGACGGCGCGTTTCTCGTTGGGGATGCGATACTTGGGCGCGAAGTCGTGCTCGACATCCACGGAGAGTTGCGAGCGCAGCAAGTCACGGACATGGCCGACCGAGGCCTTGACGGTATACTCCTTTCCCAAGAAACGCCCGACCGTGCGCGCCTTTGTCGGCGACTCCACGATCACGAGCTTGCCGGTGGGTTTCGGCGGCGCCGGTTTAGCCGGTGGCGTCAAATGGGCATGCAGCGGCGTCTCCCCCATACGGAACATCGTGGTTCCGCATACCGGACATTTTCCTTCCACCGCCGGCCGGGCCTGAGCCGTAAAGACGGGAGTTGGTTGCGCCATCTCCCGTTTTACCTTACATTTCATACAATAAGCTTCGAGTTTTAATTGATCGGACATACTCCATTCCATCGAATTTTGGTAACGACTCCGCCATTCTGACGAAGGAAAGTCGTCGGCTGTCAAGCGCCAATTACAGGTAGGCGTCGCGTCCCTCGCGGCGCAGGCGCTCAATGACCTCTTTCACCCGCTCGGCCTGGTCGCGCTGCGCGATCAGCACGGCATCCGGTGTATCCACGACGATCAAGTCTTGCACGCCAATAGTGACGACCAGACGCTCGCCCTGGGCGAAGACCATCGTGTTCACCCCGTCTAGGTGGATGACGTCGCCGACCAGGACGTTACCGGCGTCATCGTGGGGATGTAGCTCCATCACCGCCGCCCACGCCCCGATGTCAGACCAGTCTAAATCCACCGGGATGACGACAACGTTATCGGCTTTCTCCATAATACCATAGTCAATGGTCTCCTGGCGCAGCGCCGGCCATAAACGACCGAGCGTCTCGGCATAAGCCGGCGTTCCCCAGACGCTCTCCAACTCATCCAGAGTGGCGCTCAAATCCGGCATCCAACGGCGTATCTCTTCCAGGATGCGCGCGACGCGCCAGATGAACATCCCACTGTTCCAGGAATAGACGCCTTCTTTATAGAAGGCCGTAGCCGTCGGCGCATCGGGCTTTTCGGTGAAGCGTTTCACCCGGTAATAGTCGAAACCGCCCACCTGACCTAATAAAGCGCCCCGGCGGATATAGCCATAGCCGGTGGCAGGATACGTCGGCGTTATGCCTAACGTGACCAGATAGTCCTGCGCGGCAACGTACTGCGCCACGCGCAACGCGGCGCGGAATGTATCCACACGGCGGATCAGGTGATCGGCGGTGACTACGGCCATCACAGCATCGGGATCGCGCTGCTGCAACGCCATGGCCGCAAGACCGATGCAGGGCGCCGTTCCCCGTCCCAGCGGCTCGACGATGAAGTTCTCACGCGGCACTTCGGGACACTGCGCGGCTAAAGGGTCCACCTGTTCCGCCGCCGTGACGACCAAAATGTGCTCTGCCGGCAGAAGGGGCAGTAAACGATCCACGGATAATTGGAACATCGTGCGCTCGCCGAACAATTTTAACGTTTGTTTGGGATGTCCACTGCGGCTCAAGGGCCACAAGCGCGTCCCGCCGCCCCCGGCCATAATCACGGCATACAGCGATTCGGTCATTCTGCCTCCTTTGTGCTATCGTCTACCACGTATTCTTCCGCCGGTTCACGCGCCAGGACATATTGCAAGGGCGCGACCTGGCGCGTCATCCCTTTCAACTCCATCATCACCAGCGTACTGCTGACGACTTCGACCGGCAGGGCTGTCTCCCGCGACAATTCGTCAAGATGACGCGGCTCGGCAGAGAGATGCCCTATGAGAGCGGCCTCCATCGCATTGGTCGGCAGGACTTCTCGCGCCATCTGCTTTTCCGACACTTGATTGAGATGCAGCGTCTCCAAGATATCGCCCACCTCGGTGACCACATTGGCGCCATCGCGCAACAGGCGGTTACATCCCGCCGAGGCGGGACTGAGGATACTGCCGGGCACGGCGAAGACCTCGCGGCCCTGATCGAGGGCGAAGTCTGCCGTGATCAGCGCGCCGCTTTTAAGACCGGCTTCCACCACCACCACGCCCAGGCTCAAGCCGCTGATGAGGCGGTTGCGCGCGGGGAAGTTCGCGGCTTCCGGCTGCGTGCCGAGGGGATAATCGCTGATCAAGGCGCCGTTTTCGGCGATGGCGTCCGCCAGTTTGCGGTGTTCGGCGGGATAGATGCAATCCACGCCGGAGCCTAAAACCGCACATGTCCGTCCCCCTGCGTCGAGCGCCGCCCTGTGCGCGACGCTGTCAACGCCGCGCGCCAAACCGCTGACCACCGTCACCCCGTTCTGCGCCAGGTCCGCCGCCAGGACGCGAGCGACCTCGCGTCCATAAACGGTCGCTTTGCGTGTGCCCACCAACGCCACGGCCCACTCATCGGGCGGGATGATCGCGCCGCGCACGAAGAGCACAGGCGGGGCGTCGGCGATGGGCTTCAACAGGTCAGGGTAGTCAGGGCTATCCCAGGTCAGCACGTGAATGCCCATGCCGTCCACGCGGCGCAGCACCTCATCCAAATCGACCTGGTGGCGTATTTTCAGGAAGTTCTCCAGAGAGCGGCGTTCCAGCTTCATTTCGCGCAACGCCTGTTCTGGAGCCTCCCAGGCCGACCGGATGTCGCCGAACGTATCCAGCAACATGCGCAAGCGCACCGGCCCAATGCCTCGTACCAGGTTAAAACCCAGCCAATACCGCAGATCGTCCATCGACTTCATCCGCTCACAAACGAAATCGCGCGCCGGGTGGCTGAATAGTTACATGGTTTACGGAACTACACCCCGGGTTCTGTCACCCGCCTTGCTGATTATTCTTCACCGAGCAGACCGGGCAGCATGTGAACCAGCACCCGCCCGGCTTCCACATCCAGCTTGAGAATGACGTCTTCAATCACCGGAAGCAAAATCTCACCCTGGGTGCCATGGACGACAAAGACATCGTTAGCGCCCGGGGCGGTGAAAACATCGACAATGTGTCCCAACACGGCACCGGCATCGGTTTCCACCTGCATGCCGATGACCTGGAAATGGTAATACTCGTCTTCCTCCAACGGGATGGCGTCCGTTACGGCAATTTCGACCAGGGACCCGCGCAGCGCCTCCGCATCGTCGCGGGTGGTGCAACCCTCTAGCGTCAGCAGCATCGCCCTTTGATGAAAACGCACTCCCGACAGGGGGTAGGGACGGTGCTCCGCGCCGACATACAGCGTAGGCACAGCAGCAAGATGCTCTGGATAATCGGTCAAAATCTCGGCACGGAGTTCGCCGTGGACGCCATGGGGACGCAAGATGCGCCCCACCGCCAAATAACGAGGCTCAGGTTGCTTTTGCGGCATTCCTGAGCCTCCTGACTTCATGACATACAGTGGCCACAACGGCCATAACTATACGATCTCCAGCGTGACCTTCTTGCCCATCTTCGCGCCCAAGACGCGCGCCAGGGAGCGCATAGCGTTAATCGTCCGGCCTTCACGACCGATCATTCTCCCCATGTCTTCAGGGGAGACCCGCAACTCCAGAACGATTGAGGTTTCTCCTTCGATCTCTGAAAGGTTGACCTCTTCTGGCTCATCCGCCAGAGCTTTTGTGATATATTCCACCAAATCCTTGACTGCAGACATCGTTACGCCTCCTTGAGTATGGGAAAGACATTTAAGGATAGGATATCAAAAGGAACAAGCGACCGAGGCGAAATCCTGCAGCTTATGGCCTCACTCAGCGCCGCCATCCTCAGTCACAGGTTCTTCCTCCAGGGCCATGAGATCGGTTTGTGGGCCTGCGGTCTGCTCCACAGCCTTGGCTTCTTCAACCAAAGCCTCAACAGATTCGCCCGCTTTCATACGTTCAAAGCGTGCCAATGTTCCCGCCTTCTTCAAGAGCCGCACGACCGAATCGCTCGGCTGCGCTCCTACAGAGAGCCAATGCAGGACTCGTTCTTCTTTAACCTGGATCGTTTCAGGTGCGGTACGCGGGTTATAGAACCCGACCATTTCTACGAACTTCCCATCCCGTGGGGCCGTAGATTCAGCGATAACAATGCGGTAACTGGGCTGCTTTTTACCGCCAACACGACGTAATCTAATTCTAAGCATACTCCTCCTGTCCTCTTAACCGGAAAAATGACTCAAAGTGTATTCAATTGTCTGATGTCCACGTGAATAACTCTCACCCCTGCAAAAACCGAGGTAAGCCCCGCATCTTGCCGTCTCCCAAACGCTTCATCATCTTCTGCATCTGACGATGCTGGTTCAGGAGTTGGTTAATCTGTTGCACATTCGTTCCACTGCCGGCAGCAATGCGCCGTTTACGGCTGGCGTTGAGAATTCGCGGGTTCCGACGTTCCTCTGCCGTCATGGAAAGGATAATCGCTTCGACGGACTTGAGGTTTTTCTCGGCCTCCAGCTTTTCGAGGTCGACGCCTTTGAGCGCTTTGCCCAAGCCGGGAATCATTCCCAACAGCTCATTGAGCGGCCCCATCTTGCGCACCTGGCGCAATTGATCCAGGAAATCTTCCAGATCGAATTCGCCTTTGCGTAGTTTCTGCTCCATTTCGGCAGCCTGAGCTTCGTCAAAAGCCGTCTCGGCGCGCTCGATTAAAGAGAGCACATCGCCCATGCCCAGGATGCGGCTGGCAAGCCGCTCAGGATGGAAGGGTTCCAACGCCCCGGTCTTCTCGCCGGTTCCCAGGAACTTGATGGGCACGCCGGTCACTTCGCGCATGCTGATCGCTGCACCGCCGCGCGCATCACCGTCCACTTTCGTCAGGATCAGCCCGGTCAGCCCGACGCGCTCATGGAAGCCTTGTGCGATGTGCACCGCTTCCTGCCCGGTCATCGCATCGGCCACGAGAAGAATTTCGACCGGATGGACGCGATCCCGAATGGCGACTAATTCTGTCATCATCGCTTCATCGATCTGCAAGCGTCCGGCTGTATCCAGTAAGACGATGTCCGAGCCACGGGTGCGGGCGTCCTCAAGACTATGCGCGCAGATGTCCGGCGGTTTGGCAGTACGATCGCTGTAGACGGGGACGTTGATCTGGCGTCCCAGGACTTCCAGTTGGGTGATCGCGGCGGGCCGGTAGGTATCAGCCGCCACCATCAGCGGGAAATGCCCCTGAGAACGGAGATGCAACGCCAGCTTGGCCACCATGGTCGTCTTGCCGGAGCCTTGCAACCCCACCAGCATGATGACGTAAGGAGCGTGCCCCTTCAACTCCAACCGTCCAGGCTCGCCCAGCGTCACCACAAGTTCCTGGTGGACGATCTTGATCATTTGCTGGGCGGGATTCAAAGCGCGCGAAATTTCTTCGCCCACGGCCTTTTCCCGAACGCGATCAACAAAGTCTTTGACGACTTTGTAGTTGACGTCCGCTTCTAAAAGTGCCAGCCGGATTTCTCTAAGGACTGCATTGACGTCTTCCTCGCGTAAAATGCCGCGTTTACCCAAGCGGTCGAAGACGCTTTGTAGTTTCGCACTTAAAGATTCAAACATAGCTATCCAGCCTCATACAATCAGGTACATTCTAACGGATATTGCGAATTCGTCAAGCATTGTCGATCTTGCAAAACTCCAGAAGCACGGCATAATATCACTGTAACTATTTAGCCGCCTGTGCTAGATTGCGAACGGGACTTTGGGGATGGTGCATAAGGTATTGACACTTCGGCCATCGGTGATGACCCTCTCATCTCCCAACCCCCTTCTCCCCCGCCAGCGGAGGAGAAGGGGGCGAAAAAGCGGGGGTGTGGCAGGCGGCGAAGCCGCCTGCCACACCCCCTACAGAAAGCCCCCCTTCCCCAGGGAAGGGGGGCAGGGGGAATGGGCTGATAGAAACACGCCTATCTCGTCATCCAAAAGTGCCTGGCATACCAAAATCCACGCCAAATCTGGTATGGAATAAGTTGTTTCGCCAGGTTAACTAGCCTGAATAGCTATTGAAAAAATTGCTATGTTCACAAGACTAAAAGTTTACAAAAAAAGAACCGATCCGCCCGGAAGAGCGGGCAGAAAATGAGGTAAAGATGGCACAGAAACATACTTCCGTTCCCTTGCTGCGCTCGCTGGTCATCATCGACCGTGAGCGGAAAAGGCACAAGAGCCGCACCGGTTTTAATCTGATCTTGCGGATCGTCGGGCTGGCGATCTTGATTTCAATCCTGGCTACAGGGGTGGTCATCGGAATGGGCGTAGGCAGCGCCGCCGCAGCCTATAACACTATCACCGACAACCTGCCGACGCCGGACGATGTCGCCAGGGCCAGCGTGCAGACTTTCGAGACGACTAAAATTTACGACCGTACCGGCAAACATTTGCTCTACGAGGTGATCGATCCCAACGCCGGGGATCGGAACTGGGTGTCTCTATCGGCAGTGCCCGATTATGTGGTATGTGGGACAGTCGCCGCCGAAGACAAGACCTTCTGGACTAACCCCGGTTTCAATACACGCGGCTTACTGCGCGCGTTTTACTCCAATCTGCAAGGGGAGGATATTCAGGGTGGTTCGTCGATTACCCAACAGGTTGTCAAGAACTCCGTGATTCCCATTGAGGAACGTTATGAGAAAAGCTACACGCGCAAGATCAAGGAAATCCTCATCGCCATAGAATTGACGCGCCTGTACAGCAAAGAGGAAATTTTGGAATGGTACATCAACACCAACCTGTATGCGAATCTGGCGTATGGGATCGATGCGGCGGCGCGGGTCTACTTCGGGAAATCTGTCGGCGAACTGACTCTTTCGGAGGCGGCGACCCTCATCGCCATCCCGCAGTATCCGCTGCTCAACCCCTTCGATGCGCCAGAAGAGGCACTCGAACGCAAGGGCATCATCCTGAAACGCATGGTCGAAGAAGGTTGCATCACCAGCGAGGAGGCCAAAGCCGCCGAAGCGGAACCGTGGAAGCTGGCACAATCCAACAAACGTTTCGACATCCAGGCGCCGCACTTCTCGATGTACGTGCGCCATCAATTGGAAAGTATGTTCTCGCCCGAACTGGTGGCGGGCGGCGGCCTGCGCGTCTACACCACTCTCGACGTGGATTTGAACAACCAGGCGCAGTGTACCGTGCAAACGTATCTGCGCATTCTCAAAGGCGAAGACCCGGCCGTGGTCATCCCGGAGGCTGTCGCGGCGGGATGTGAGGCGGCGCAATATCTCCCCGACGTGCCGGCCAGTCGCATCGGCAAGGATTTCAATATCACGAACTCCGCCATCGTCGTCATCCGCCCCACAACAGGCGAGATTTTGGCGATGGTGGGGAGCGCCGACTACTGGAATGACGCCATCGACGGCAAGTTCAATGTGGCGGTAGACGGGCTACGCCAGCCGGGGTCCTCGTTCAAACCCTTCACCTATGTCACCTTCCTGGCGCAGGGGCACAACGCCGCTTATATGTTCCTCGATGTGCGACAGGCATTCGACCAGGGGCCGGGGATGGCACCTTACGTCCCGGAAGACTACACCCGCACTTACAATGGTCCGGTCAGTATGCGCAGTGCTCTGGCCCGCTCTCTCAACATTCCGGCAGTGGAAGCCATGTCCATCGCCGGCATCGACAACGTGCTCCGCACCGCCCATCGGATGGGGATCACGACGCTTGATAAGGGCCTACAACACTACGGCCTGAGCCTGACGCTGGGTGGCGGTGAAGTCAAGTTGATCGATATGACGTATGCGTTCACCGTTTTTGCCAACAACGGCCTGATGTTCGGGCAGCCTGTTCCTGAATCAGAACAACGCCCCAACTTCCGCGAGTTGAACCCCGTCGCCATCCTGCGGGTCGAAGATCGCAACGGCAAGGTCCTCTACGAGTATAATCAGCCGGAATCCCGTCAGATTCTCGATTCACGTCTCGCTTATTTGATGACCAACATTCTGTCTGACCGGCAAGCGCGCATTCCTACCTTCGGCACCCCCAACGCTTTGGAACTGGCGAACGAACGTCCGGCAGGCGGCAAAACCGGGACGACCAATAACTTCACCGATAACTGGGCTGTAGGATTCACGCCGCAGATCGCCGTGGGGGTCTGGCAGGGCAACAAAGATGCGGAAGATTACATGATCAACACCGACGGTATCCGCGGCGCGGCTTACATCTGGCACGCTGTGATCGAATACGCGCTCAAGGATGAACCTATCGTTCCCTTCACGCGCCCCGAAGGATTAGTCGACGTCACCGTCTGCTCGGTATCGGGTCTGTTACCCAACGGCCATTGTCCTACCCGCACCGAGATTATGATCCCCGGCACGGAGCCGACCGAAGTGGACAATATCCATCAGGTCTTTCTGGTGAACCGCGAAACGGGCAAACTGGCGACGATTTACACCCCGCCGGAATTGGTGGAGGAGCGCGTCTATATGGTTTTACCGCCGGAGGCTCAAGATTGGATCAACAGTCTGCCGGAGGAACGCAAAGTCGACATTCCGCCGACAGAGTACGATACGATCTACGGGCCTAATCAGGCACAGGCCGAGGTCGCCATCATTTCCCCCACGGCTTATTCTTACGTCCGCGGCGTGGTGCCCATCACCGGCAACGCGCGCGGTGGGAACTTCGCCTTTTTCCGGCTGGTCTTCGGCAAAGGGCTGAACCCCACCGAATGGAGGCAAATCGGGCCGGACCACGGTAACCAGGTGGATAACAACATCCTGGAATTTTTCGACACCGCCGGCCTTGAAGATGGACCGTACACGTTGCAACTTCAGGTTATCGGACAGGATCAGGGCGTGCGCCAGGCGACGCTGCAATTCACCGTCGACAACACGCCACCCAAAGTAGACCTCACCTACCCCCCAGAGGGGGCCGCCTATACGTATGGTGTCGATGAATGGGTCAACATTAACGCCGAGGTCAATGACCAATACGCAATTGCCCGCGTGGACTTCTATAAAGACGATGAGGCAGAACCCTTCAAATCCCGCACTATCGCGCCGTTCAATGTGAACTGGACGCTGGGTGGACCTGGGACGTACAAATTCCACGTGATCGTCTACGACGCCGCCGGGAACAAGACGGAGACGGAGCCGGTAACCATCCGCGTCGTAGCTAAAAATTGAGGGTTCTTCAGAATTTCGTGGGGTCGAAATAAGAAACCGGCCACGGATTGACACGCAAGGTATAAAAAATCAGTGCAATCCGTGTCATCCGTGGCAAAAACTAAAGCTGTTTTTCCATCACCATGCAAAGTCCCTCAGAACCCAAATTGAGTCAAAAGGGCGTCAACGCAAGCGGCGATACTCTTGCAAGTATCGCCGCTTTTTGGGTCCAAGCTACCCTTTTTTCTGCCGGTTGAGGAGCCACTTTTGCACTTCGGCTACCACAGAGGGCAGGAAGATGAGCGGAATCATCGGCAGCCACTCGTTGACAGTGATCGGCGTCGTATTGAATATCCGCTGTACAGTAGGAATCGGGATGTACACCACCAACAACAGCAAGAACAGCGAGAATCCCACCGCATATTGCATCCACTTGTTGGTGAAGATACCCAGCTTGAACAGGGGGTAACGCTCCGACCGCGAAGTGTAGGCACGGAACAGCTCTGAGGCTACCAGCGTCACAAAGGCCATGGTCTCCGAGGTCAAGGTGGCGAACTCGTCGAAAGCTGTTGTTCCTGGAGTATACCCACGGTAGAGTGCATGTTGGGGGCCGTAGACTTTCCAGCCCAAAAGATAAGCGCCCAATACCGCTGTCGTGATGGCGGCCGTCTGAATGGCTACCCCCGTCCACATCTCGCGGTTGATGACCGGCTCATCCGGCGGACGCGGCGGACGATCCATCAGGTCAGGGTCACCCTTCTCCATGCCCAACGCCAAAGCCGGCGCGCCGTCGCTCAAGAGATTGAGCCACAGCAGTTGAATGGCCGTGAGGGGCGGTGACCAACCCAGGATCGTAGAAATGAAGAGAATGGTGATTTCGGCCACATTGCAGGAGAGTAAAAAGTAGACGAATTTGCGGATATTGGAATAGATGATGCGGCCTTGCTCGATGGCGCTGACGATAGACACATAGTTGTCATCGGTGAGCACCATGTCCGCCGTCTGCTTGGTGACATCGGTGCCGGTGATGCCCATCGCTACGCCGATGTCGGCCTGCTTGAGCGCCGGTGCGTCGTTGACGCCGTCACCCGTCATCGCCACGATGTTGTTGCGCCGGCGCAGCGCCGACACAATGCGCATCTTGTGATGCGGAGCAACGCGGGCGAAAACATCCACCTTGTCGATGACCTGGTCCAGTTGCTCGTCGCTCATCGCTTCCAGTTCTGTACCGGAAACCGCCATGTGGCCTTCACGCAAAATGCCGATTTCGCCGGCGATGGCTGCTGCCGTCGCCGCATAGTCGCCTGTCACCATGATAGTGCGCAGGCCGGCCCCCTGGGCTTTTTGCACCGCCGGGAGAACTTCAGGACGTGCCGGGTCAATCATGCCCTGCAATCCCACAAAGATCAGGTCTTTTTCAATCGCGTTAGGCTGCGGTTCGTCCGGCACTTCGGTCAGCGGACGATAGGCCACGGCCAACACCCGCAAGGCCTGCGACGCCTGGGCCGCGTTCGCCTCCAGGATTTCCTGCCGTTTGGCAGCGGTCAGGGGAACCGGGCCGTCGGCGGTTAAAATGGACGTACAACACTCCAAAACCAGGTCTGGCGCACCTTTGGTAATGGCGACATAGTTATTCTTGCCACCGCCGGGCAAGGGGCTGATATTCTTTTTCCCGGCCGGTTCGAGGTCGTGGATAGTGGTCATGCGCTTGCGGTCAGAGTCGAAGGGGATCTCATTCACGCGCGGGAAGATGGCCTCGAGTTTATCCCGCCACAGCCCAGCTTTCGCAGCGGCCACGACCATAGCGCCTTCGGTCGGATCGCCGATCATCCGATATTTGGCCTCGGTATGCTGTTCGAGGATGGCGTCGTTGCACAGTAGGCCGCCCCACAATACCGCCTTCAAGACAGGATGATCATCGATGTTTAGAATCTCCTCACCGTCCAGAACAAACTCCCCCTCAGGTGTATACCCCCGTCCCGTGACCTCATAAGTGTGCCCGTCGGCCCAGATGCGCGTCGTTGTCATCTGATTCTGGGTCAGCGTACCGGTCTTATCGGAGCAGATGACGGTCGCCGCGCCCAGCGTCTCGACGGCGGGCAGGCGGCGGATCAGCGCATGGCGTTTGACCATTTCTTGCATCCCCAGAGCCAGACAGATGGTCACGACGGCCGGCAAACCCTCTGGAACAGCGGCAATTGCCAGGCTGACGGCCAGCATAAAGAACTCTTTACTGTGTTCTATCCACCGTTGAAAGTCCCACCCCACCGTCGCACCGGTAAGTACAGGACGCAACATCCCTACCAGGAAGACCAGACCGCAGATAGCCAGACTGGCAATGCCGAGCGTCTTACCGACCGCGTCTAGTTTTTTCTGCAACGGCGTGTCTTCTTCCTCGACCGACTGGATCAGCTCGGCAATCTGCCCGATAGCGGTCTTCATTCCCGTGCCGACGACCACTCCTTGTCCACGTCCGTAGGTGATCGTCGTGCTCATGAAGGCCATGTTATGTTGATCGCCCAATCCGGCAGTGGGGTCCAAGACATGCTGCGCGTTCTTGTTCACCGGAACAGATTCGCCGGTCAACGAAGCTTCTTCTGCTTTGAGGTTCATCGTCTGAACCAGACGCAGGTCCGCCGGGACGATGCTGCCGGCTTCCAGAAGCACCAGGTCGCCGGGCACCAATTCCCGTGAGGGGATCATCACGCGCGTCCCATCGCGGATGACGTGCGCCTCAGGCGCCGCCATCTTCTTGAGCGCCGCCAACGCTTGTTCGGCCCGGGTATCCTGGATAATGCTGATGGTGGTGTTGAGAATCACGATGGCAATGATGGCTGCCGCCTCAACATAGTCCCCAAGGAAAGCGGAGATGACGGCCGAGACAATGAGGATCATCACGATAAATTCACTGACGCTTTCCCACAGACGCTCCAGGAACGTCGGGGGTTTCTTTTCCGTCAACTCATTGTACCCATAGATTTCCAACCGTTTCTTAACTTCGTCGGTCGTCAAACCGTTCCGGACATCCGTACCGAGTTTTTGGGCTACCTCATCAATGCTCAGCGCGTGCCATTTTTCTGCGATTTCGCTCATTTAACCTCCTCCATGCAAGTGATATATACGTGAGATTGTGTTTGATGATGTCGTGCGGACGTGCTTATCCTTCGGAAATCACCCTTAAAAAGCAATTTTAGCATACTCTTGCAGATGAGCAAGAAGAAACGTAACTATTCAGCCATCTTTACCAGGTGGTGAAAGAGACTTTGGGGAGGGTGCCTCATGGGTTAACACTTTGGCCATAGGCGATGGCCCTCTCATTCCCCAACCCCCTTCTCCCCCGCCAGCGGGGAAGAAGGGGGCAAAAGGGGGGTGTGGCGACACCCCCACCCCCAAAAAAACCCCCCCTTCCCTGAGGAAGGAGGGCAGGGGGAATGGGCTTATAGAAACACGAATAT
>DAOOGN010000099.1:0-15414 GCA_035415725.1 Anaerolineae bacterium
CCTGGCATAGGGAATAAGTGGCTTCGTCAGGTTTACGAGCCTGAATAGATACAAACCGACTATACTACTGGCGCGCCGCGTAAGTCCGGCGCAGATCTTGAGGAGACGTAGAGCGAATTGTCAATTCGCTCTACAGAACCGATTATTTTCATGAGGAGGAGTGTATGAGTATCGATGTTGATTTGTTGCAGAAGGCTAAACTGACCCGGGCGCAGGCCCTCGACATGTTGCAGCAGATGTGGGAAATCCGCATGTTCGAGGACACCGTGTACGATCTGTTGGGCAAGAACCTTATCCGTGGCGCTTCCCATCTCTATGCCGGCGAGGAAGCAGTCGCCGTGGGCGCTATGTCCACCTTGCGCGAGGATGACCTCATCACCAGCACTCACCGCGGTCATGGACATTGTCACGCGCGCGGCGCGGTGCTGCACACTGGCGACGCGGAACGCCAGGAGCACTACAACAAGATGATGGCCGAGTTGTGTGGGCGTTCTACCGGCTATTGCCGTGGGCGCGGCGGTTCGATGCACATTGCCGACGTGGAACATGGCAATCTGGGCGCGACCGGCATCGTCGGCGGCAATATCCCCGTGGCCACAGGCGCGGCGCTGGCACAGCAAATGCAGAATACGGGGCGTGTGGTGCTGTGCTTCTTCGGCGACGGGGCGTCCAATACCGGCAACTTCCACGAAGCGCTCAACCTGGCATCACTGTGGAAACTGCCGGTGGTCTACATTGTCGAAAATAACCTGTATGGGATGTCGGTGCCGCTCTCCTGTTCGACGTGCACACCTGATATTGCGACGCGCGGAGTAGCCTACGATATTCCTTACGCCATTGTGGATGGTATGGATGTGCTGGCCGTGCGCGAGGCCGTCGCCGGCGCGATTGAGCACGCGCGCAGTGGCCATGGCCCCTTCCTTTTGGAGTGTAAAACGTATCGTTGGTATGGTCACTCCCGTTCCGACCCGCGTGCTTACCGCACTAAAGAAGAAGAGGCTGCGTGGAAAGCGCGCGACCCCATCCCTAATTTTGCTGCACTGCTGGTGGCCGAAGGAGTAGCCACAGAGGAAGAGATCGACGCGATTGAGGCCAAAGTCAAGGGCGAGATCCAGGTGGCAACCGACTTTGCACTTAGTTCGCCCTTGCCGCCTGTCGAAGAATTGGAGCAATACGTCTACGCGCCGTCACCGTGGACAGAGGCCGAGGTAGCCCGCGAAAAAGAACTGCGCACCCGTGTTCGCCAGGGTGGACCCAACGTCAAAAAAGTACGCTATTGGGAGGCCATCCGTGACGCGCTGCGCGAGGAAATGCAGCGCGATCCGCAGGTCTTTCTGATGGGCGAGGACATTGGCCTGTACGGCGGCGCCTATGGCGCGACGCGCGGCCTGTTCGAGGAGTTCGGCGGAAAGCGCGTGCGCGATACCCCTATCTCCGAGGCGACCATCGGCGGTTCGGCGGTGGGCGCGGCTATGTGCGGAATGCGGCCTGTCGCCGAGATCATGTACGTCGATTTCACCCCCTTGGCCATGGACCAGATCGCCAACCAGGGCGCGAAGAACCGCTACATGTTCGGCGGCAAAACCACCGTGCCGATGGTGATCCGCACCGAAGGCGGGGCGGGACGCGGCATCGCGGCGCACCACTCGCAGAGCCTCGAGGCGCTATGGACGCACTTCCCCGGCATTTACGTTGTGATGCCCTCGACGCCCTACGATGCGAAGGGCCTGCTCAAGGCCGCCATCCGCGACGACAACCCGGTGATGTTTATCGAACATAAGATGCTCTACAGCATCGAGGGGTGGGTACCGGAGGAAGATTACATCATCCCCTTTGGCGTGGCGGACGTGAAACGTGAAGGGACCGACGTGACCGTCATCGCCTATTCGCAGATGGTGCAGCGCTCCCTGAAGGCGGCGGAAAAGCTGGCGGAAGAGGGCATCAGCGTAGAGGTGATCGACCTGCGCACGCTCAAACCGCTGGATATGGACACTATCGCCGCGTCCATCAAGAAAACCGGGCGCGCGGTTGGCGTCACCGAGGCGTACCGCGTCAACTCGTTTGTCAGTGAGCTGGCCGCGCGCATCCAGGAAGAGCTGTTCGACTGGCTCGACGCGCCGGTCGTGCGGGTGACGGGCGCCGATGCGCCTGTGCCCATGAGCGAGTCGCTGGAGAATGCCATGGTGCCGACGGTGGAAGCGATCATCGCCGGGATACGCAGAGTGCTTTAGAGGGAAAAAGCGTCTACGGATATACCCGGTTGATCATGCGTGGATAGGCAATCGCCTCGCGCAGATGATCGATGCCGCAGATCCACGTCACCGTGCGTTCAAGGCCCAGGCCGAAGCCGCTGTGGGGGACGCTGCCGTAGTGACGCAGATCAACGTACCACTGGAAGGCTTCTTCCGGCAGGTTGTGCTCGTGGATGTGCTGAAGCAGCAGGTCGGGATCGGAGATGCGCTCACTGCCACCGATGATCTCGCCGTAACCTTCGGGCGCGAGTAAGTCCACGCTTTTGCAGACCTCCGGGCGACCGGGCCACGGTTCCATGTAGAAGGCTTTGACGGCGGTAGGGTAGCCGTAGACGAACACCGGCTTGTCGAACTGTTGGGTCAACGCGGTCTCGTGCGGTGAGCCAAAGTCGTCGCCCCATTCGAGGGCCAGCAGTGCCTGCGCTTCCGGGTCCGCGGTCTGCTTACGGATATCGGCGAGCATCGCCAGCGCGTCATCGTAAGCCATGCGCGGAAAGGGCGGGGTGACGCGCTCCAAAGCAGTTACGTCGCGGCCTAGCGACTTCAGTTCCGGCGCACACTTCTGCAGCACGGTCTGCACGATGTGGGAGACGAATTGCTCTTCGATTTCCATAAGTCCATCCAGGTCGCAGAACGCGATCTCCGGTTCCACCATCCAGAATTCGGTGAGGTGACGGCGTGTCTTGGACTTCTCCGCGCGGAACGTCGGCCCGAAGCAGTAAACGCGGTTGAAGGCGAAGATGTTGGCCTCGTTGTAGAGCTGCCCGCTCTGCGCGAGATAGGCCACGCCCTCGTCGAAGTACTCGGTGCTGAAGAGCGTCGTCGTTCCCTCGCAGGCGGCGGGGGTGAGGATGGGTGTGTCCATGTGGATGAAGCCGTTAGCGGCCAGCCACTCGTGGATGGCCGCAATGACGGTGGCGCGGACGCGCAGCACCGCCCATTGGCTCGGCGTGCGAATCCACAGGTGGCGGTGGTCAAGCAGGAATTCGACGCCGTGCTCTTTCAGCGCGATGGGGTACTCGCCTTCCACCGCCTGCACCACCTCGAAGCCAGTGACGCCGATCTCGTAGCCGCCGGGGATGCCGGGCGCGCGCGGGTCGGCGCGCACCACACCGCTGATGATCACCGACGACTCCTGTGGAACGCGCGTTATCGCGTCGAAGAGGTCGGCAGGCAGGTCGTTCTTGAACGCGACGCACTGCGCGAAGCCGTAACCATCCCGCACCAGCAGGAAGACTAACTTGCCCTTGGAGGTGCGGTTGTAGACCCACCCACGAAGGGTCACTTCCTGACCTTCGTAGTCACCGATTTGTTCTACGCGAATAACGGGGGGCATGGGATTTTCTCCTTGGTTTGAAATAAGAAATTCACTCATTTGCTGACGGCTGACGGCTGGTCGCTGAGACCCTTTTTTCGTCTCTGCCAGAAGCGATAGCTGAAGAAGCCAACAATGGCCAGAGCGCCGACGACGAGGACAAAATGCTCGTATTGGTTGACAAAGTCGGAAACGAAATGCCAGTTCTCACCCAACAGACGACCGGCGAACGCCAGCAAAAAGCTCCACAGCGCGGTGCCGAGGGCGGTGTAGAAGGTGAAGCGCGGAATGTTCATCTTCGCCAGCCCCCCCGGCACGGAAATCAGGCTGCGCACGATAGGCACCATCCGCCCGAAGAAGATCACGTATTCGCCGAAATGGTCGAACCAGGCGAGCGCCGTATCCAGGTCGCTCTCTGCGAGCATGAACCACTTGCCGAACCGTTGGAGCAGATAGCGCACGCGGCGCTCATCGAACCAGCGCCCCAGTCCGTAGAAGAAGAACGCCCCGGCGACGGAACCGATGGTTCCCACCAGCGTTACGCCGAGCAAGGAAAACTTAGCATTCTCGCCGAGGGTGAGCCATCCCGCCAACGGCAGGACGATTTCGGAAGGAATGGGAGGAAAGATGTTTTCGACAAACATCACCAGCCCCAGGCCCGGGTAGCCTAGTGTGCCGATGATGCCGAGCGCCCACTGGTTAATCGCATTCAAAATATCGCCTAAGTGCATGAGTTAACTCCTTCGAAAATAGCCCCAGAGTTCACAGAGAAAAACACAAATTCTGTGTGCCCTTCATGGTCAGGACTTACGCCTTCTTAATCCTTACAGCCATTATACCATAAGCGCCGGCTGACTACCCAAAAATCACCGTTAACACAATCACCACTACCAGCCCCGGTAGCAGGTTGCTCGTCTTGATCTTTTTGATGCCGAGCAAATTCAGGCCGATCCCCAGGATGAGCGCGCCGCCGACTGCCGTCATCTGGTTGATGATGAGAGTGGAAAAGAAGCTCTGGAACTGCGCTGCCAGCAGGGTGATGGCCGCCTGGATGATGAACAGCGGCAACGCCGCGAGCAGTACGCCTGGCCCGTAGACCGACGCCAGCGCTATCGAGGTGAAGCCGTCCAGAATCGCTTTGGTGAGGATGAGAGTGCGGTCACCGTTGAGCCCCTCGTTGATCGCCCCCACGAACGTCATCGAGCCGACGCAAAAGATGAGGAAGGCCGTGATCAACCCCTCGGTGAAGCGGCCATCCTGGCTTTTCAGCCGCGTCTTGAGACGGTCGCCCACCCCTTCCATCCAGGTTTCCAGGTGGATCAGTTCGCCCACCACGCCGCCGAAGATCAGGCTGAAAATGAAGATGAGGAAATTCTCCACCGCGAACGCCATCTTCATGCCGAGCACCAACGTGCCCAGACCCACCCCCTCAAAGATGATGCCTTTGATGTTCTCCGGGAGCTTTTTCCGCAGTAACAGTCCTACCGTGCTGCCTACAATCACCGTCAGCGCATTGACGAGACTCCCAATCGGCATACCTCCTCCCCCTTAAAAAATAAACCGCTAATCTTGCCAATCTCTCAACTTGCGCTATAACCCTTCTGGATGACTCATTTTCTGTCAGCAGATTGAGCAGATTTTTTTACTCTCAATTCGCTAAATCTGCTGACGAGTTTTCTTCTATGACCCAGGTCGAAATCTCTTGAAAATCCGCGGGGATGCGCGTGATGCGCGGTCAAGATACCCTGCTCTTACTCCACCAGCGCCAGGCTGATGCGCCCGCGGTGGACGTCCACATCTACCACTTCCACGTCGATAACGTCCCCCACTGAGACCTTGTCGTGCGGGTTGCGAACGTAGCCCGCTCCCATGTGGCTGATGTGCACCAGCCCGTCGCGTTTGACGCCGATGTCGACGAACGCGCCGAAGTCCACGACGTTGCGCACCGTGCCCTTGAGCTGCATCCCCGCGCGCAAATCCTCGATGCTCAACACGTCACTGCGCAGGATGGGGCCTGCCAAATCGTCGCGGGGATCGCGTCCGGGGCGGGCCAACGCTTCGAGGATGTCCTCCAGTGTCGGGCGCCCCGTCCCCAGCTCTACGGCGAGCGCGTCGAGGTCCGTGGCCCGGCGCCACCGGGCGATCTCGCCCGCCAGACGGGAATCGCCGAGCGGGAAACTAAGCCGTTGCAGGACCGCCTGGGCGACAGGATAGCTCTCCGGATGGATAGAAGTATTGTCCAGCGCGTCGGTGCCGGCGGGGACGCGCAGGAAACCCGCGGCCTGCTCGAAAGTCTTTGCCCCCAGTCCCGGAACCTGCCGCAAGTCCTGCCGGCCGGCGAAAGCGCCGTGGGCGTCGCGGTACGCCACGATGGTTTCTGCTAACTTGGGGCCGATACCGGAGATATAGCGCAGCAGCGCCGGCGAGGCCGTGTTGAGGTCTGCACCCACCGTATTCACCGCCGACTCAACCACCGTATCCAGCGCCTGGGTGAGCGCCTTCTGGTCGACATCGTGTTGATAGAGGCCCACGCCGATGGCCTGGGGGTCAATCTTCACCAGTTCGGCCAGTGGATCTTGCAAGCGCCGTGCAATCGAGACTGCTCCCCGCAGCGACACGTCCAGGTCGGGTAATTCCTGGCGCGCCAGCTTTGATGCCGAATAGACCGAGGCGCCGGCTTCGTTGACGATGGTGTACTTGACCTTGAGTTCGGCCTCGTTGAGCAAGTCCGCCACCAACATCTCCGTCTCGCGGCCGGCGGTGCCGTTGCCGATGTCGATCACGGTCACACCGTGCTGTTGCACCAAACGACGCAGGGTTGCCTTCGCCTGCGCTTTGTCGCGGTCGGGGTAGAGGGTGCACGTATCGAGCACCTTGCCGGTAGGATCCACGACCGCAACCTTGCAACCGGTGCGGTAACCGGGGTCAATGCCTAACACCGTCTGGCCGCGCAAGGGCGGTTGCAACAGGAGTGCTTTGAGGTTGGTAGCGAAGACGCCGATCGCGTGTTCGTCGGCCATGTCGCTCAACTTGCGGCGCATCTCGCGCTCCACGGCGGGGAAAAGCAGGCGACTGTAGCTATCCTGGCGTGCTTCGACAAGGTCATCGGTCAAAGGACTGCCGGCATCGCTGGGGTACTGCTGTGCGAGAAGTCCCAGCGCTTCCGGTTCGGGGACTTCCAGGTTGACCCGGAGCACGCCTTCGCGCTCGCCCCGGTTGATGGCGAGGGTTTGATGGGGGCGCAAAGCGCGGAAATCCACGCAGAAGCTGTAGTACAACTGGTAGACGCCCGTGGGATCCTTGCTCGCGTCGGCGACGGCGACGCTCAACGTGCCGTGCCGCTGGACAAGCGCGCGCATAGCAGCGCGTCCGTCGGGCGCGTCGGCGATGGTCTCGGCGACGATGTCCCGCGCGCCGGCGTAGGCTTCATCCACGGTGGAGACATCGTCTGTGAGGAAGGGATGGGCGAGCCTATCACGGTCACCCTCAAGGGGCTGCGCTAAAATGAGATCGGCCAGCGGCTGCAACCCCTTCTCGCGGGCCACTGTGGCGCGCGTGCGGCGCTTGGGCTTGTAAGGACGGTAGAGGTCCTCCAGACGCTGCAGGGTGTCGGCAGCCTCCACATCGGCCTTGAGTTCTGGCGTCAACACGCCGTGCTCTTCCAGACTGCGCAGGATCGTCGCCCGGCGTTCCTCCAGCGTGCGACGATAGCTCAAGCGCTCGGCAATCTGGCGCAGTTGCTCTTCGTCCAGCGAGCCGGTCATCTCCTTGCGATAGCGGGCGATAAAGGGAATAGTATTGCCGTCGTCCAACAGGCGGACGGCGGACTCGACGCGCGGCAATTCGAGCGCCAGGTCGGCGGCGACGGCAGCGATAATGGCGATGGAATCCATAGTACCTCTCCTCTCCAACGGTCAGCCTTCAACCACTGGCTTAAAGACTGAAAGCTGATTGTAGCCGAAAGCCCGCTGCACGCAAACCGGTGCGGATTTTGGTTGACAAAAGCCTCGTTTCTGTTACAATTTTACTCGTTTGGCCCCATCGTCTAGTGGCCTAGGACGCTGGCCTCTCAAGCCGGAAACAGGGGTTCGAATTCCCTTGGGGCCATCACGTCCATCCCCCACCCATACGGTGTGGGGGATGGCTGTTTTGTATCTATACTTCCCATTGGGTCCTAGAGTCAACTTTTACCCTCTATCTTCTGTCCCTTTCCCCCGCGTTGGCGCGGGGGAAAGGGGACAACTTTTTTGGGGGGGCAGGCGGACTGCGCCCATTCCCTCTTCCCTGGGGAAAAGGGATTTTTGTGGGGGGGGGGCGGCGAAGCCGCCCCCCCCGCTTTTTCGCCCCCTTCTCCTCCGCTTGCGGGGGAGAAGGGGGTTGGGGGATGAGAGGGTCATCACCTATGGTCGAAATGTCGTATCTATTCAGGTTTGTAAGCCTGGCGAAGCCACTTGTTCCCTATAGCAGGTCCTGCACAGATTTTGGTATACCAGGTGCTCTTGGATGACGAGATACTCATGTTTCTATAAGCCCATCCCCCCTGCCCCCCAGGAAGGGGGATTTTTGTAGGGGGTGTGGCGGGTAGCGAAGCTACCCGCCACACCCCCTCTTTTTCGCCCCCTTCTTCCCCGCTTGCGGGGGAGAAGGGGGTTGGGGGATGAGAGGGTCATCACCTATGGTCGAAGTGTCAACCCCATTATGCACCGTCCCCAAAATCTTGTTCGCCACCTGGCAAGGGTGGCTGAATAGTTACGCTGTTTCTAGGGGACCGTGGGAGTCGTCAGAGGCGACATAAACATTTGCTGGTAGAGATATGCCTTCTGCACGCGCGCCAGAGCTGCCAACTCGGCGTCTCCTGCTTCATCGGCTAACCGCCAGGCCTCATCATATTGCGCCTGGGCTTCCATGAAGTTGCCCAGGCTGGCATTAGCTTGAGCGAGGTACAAATACGCCCGTGCTGATTGCGGATTCACGGTGATGGCGGCCGCGGCATCGGCCAACATCGCCTCGAACATATTCAACTTCAAGTACACTTCGGCGCGATTAAGCAGGAATTGCTCCCGACTGGCGGCGGTAGCTTCGGCAGCGGCGAACGTCGTCGTCGCTTCTGCCTCCAGGCCGAGTTGGGTTTGCAGAACGCCTTTGAACGCCAACAAATTTGCGTCGTTGGGGGTGATCGTCAGGGCTGCGTTGATCTCGCCCAAAGCTGCCGTATAATTTCCATCGCGCGCGAATTGTTCCGCCGTCTGTTGCCGCATCACCTTTTCGAGTGTGGCAGTGTCGGGTTGCAGGAAGAGAATGTACACGCCGGCGAGCACGGCCAGGACCCCTGCGCCGATCAACAGCCATTTCCATTGACGGCGGCGCTGCATCCTGGACTGCTCGGCCACCCATTGATCGATGAACCACCACCACTGTGCTACGTCGGGGGCGCGCTCCTCGCGTAGGGCAACAAAGGCATCCGTCCCTCCCACCCGCCGCAGAAATGTCTTGCCCTTGCGCCGGAATGAAGCCGAGACGGTCTCGAAACGCGCCATTTCCGCCGGCATGGATACGCCGGCATCCTTCAACTCGGCGATGAGGGCATCCGCCGCATCGAAGAGAGCCGGGATGGTGCGTGCCTCTTCCGCGCTCTCGTGTTCCAACTTGCCGATATGCGCTTCCAGTTGCCCAAGAAGTTCACGCAAGCGGGCAGAAGGGGTGGTGCGAAATTCTCTTTGTTGGAACACAGCTCCTACTCGTCCAGATCGGTGCTGCCGGGCATAGTGACCGTGACCACGTCACCGTGAATGTCGATTACGATGCGCAGTCCCATCAAGCCTAACCACTGGCGTGCATCCTCCGGCAAGCCGGTATCGAGCAATGTTTTTATGTTCTCCGGCATCTGGCCGATGGATGCATCGACGGCAGCTTTCGTGAAGAGGTCATCCTTTCCCAGGAATTGAAGCATCCCCTCTACCACGATCTCTCGGTTTTCGAGCACTCCTTCCTGCATCATGGTGAGAACGTGGCGGTCTACTTTCTCCGACGGGATATGCCGCAAGAAACCGGCATCATTGACCACGTAGTGCGGCACGCCGCCGACATAGGTGACGGCGACCGGATTATTTGCCTCATCGACAACCAGTCCTTCAAAAACGGCTACGCGCGCCATCGCGTCCTCCTGTTCATTTGCTTTATCAGCTAATCAGTATACACTATCTCTGTTAACCATACGCTTAACAGCTACCGATGGTTTGAGCACAGTTCTATCTTACTAAAATTCAACAGAAACGCCAGTTCTTAAGGGGGTCTATTGAACACACAACCGAGCATCGCCGTTGTCACCGATTCTGCCGCCGCCATCCCAGCGGCGCTCCTGGCTCAATATCACATTGAAGTGGTGCCTATTTGGGTCAACATGGACAAGGCCGCGTATCGTTCAGGCATCGACGTCGGTCCGGCGGCCTTCTATGCGCAGCTACGCGCCAATCCCGATATGGCCGTTTTCACCAGTGTGCCGGCCATACCGACGTTTTTGGAAGCCTATCAGAAGCAAGCACAATGGGCCAAAAGCATCATCTCCATCCATGTGGCGGGCACACAGAGTGGCACATGTAGCCTGGCCGAGGTGGCGGGGCGGGAGAGTCCTGTGCCGGTGGTCGTGGTCGATACCCAGACGACGGCGATGGGACAGGGATTTGTGGCCTTAGAGGCGGCGCGTGCGGCCAATGAAGGGATGGGCATGGATGAAATCGTGGCCCAAGCACGTGCGGCTGCCCCCAACGTAGGCGTCGTCGCCTTGCTGGAAACGATCAGCTACGTCTTCAAAGGCGGACGGTTATCCAGTGCGGCAGGCATGGTGGGGAGTTTGCTCAAAATTTGCCCGCTGGTCCGCGTGCAGAACAATCGGGTGAGTTTGATCGGGCAGGCGCGGCGACGCAGCAAAGGCATTGCGGCGATCATTGAAAAGGTCGTGGCCGAAGTCGAAGATAACCCCGTCCATCTGGCCGTTCACTATGCCGAGGATGAAGCCGAAGGCGTATATGTGCTGGAAGAACTGAAGAAACTGCTTCATTGCGTCGAGACATTCTTGCTGCGCGTGCCGATAGAGTTGGGGGTTCACGCCGGGCCGGGTTCGCTGGGTGTGGCGTACTACATCGAACGACAGACTGCCGGGCTTTCGCAGCAGTTGGGGAAGCTCTCCGGTTATGCCCGTGAGGCGAGAGAGGCGATCCGCTCGCATGTGCCCTGGTCACAGAAGGATGATGAGAGTTGAGACAGACGCTAGGGGCAGCTTGGCACAGATTTCGGAGGAGTCCATCATGTCGCGCGAGGTAGATATTGGTCGCATGGCTTTGATTGCTTTGATGGGGGCGTTGATCTTTGTCCTGACGGCGTTGGTGCGGATTCCGATCCCGGCGACAAGCGGCTATGTGCATTTGGGCGACGCGGCGATCACCTTTATCGCCTACGCCTTTGGCCCGTTGGTGGCGATGATTGCCGGCGGTATGGGCACAGCAATGGCCGATATGCTCGGCTATCCCCAATGGGCCCTGTTCTCGCTGCTCATTCATGGCGCCCAGGGGCTGGCCATGGGCTGGATTGTCCGCAAGCGTATCAACGTGGTGACGGTGCTCTTGTCGGTCGTTGTCGGCACAGGCATCATCGTTGCGGGCTATTTCGCCGCCGGAACTTTTCTGGTGGGCGTGGGTGCAGCCAGTTTGGAGTTGCTTCCCAATACCCTCCAGGGTGTGAGCGGTGGGTTGATCGGCGTTCCTCTGTATCTGGCCGTGCGTCGCGCTTATCCACCGCTGGAAACTCGCTCGCAGCGGGCTGCATAACCGAAAAACGTATAACGTTTGTAGCGCGAGTTGCCAACTCGCGCTACAATTTTTGTAACTATTCAGCCGCCCTTGCCAGGTGGCGAACGGGGCTTGGGGGATGGTGCATAATAGGTTGACACTTCGGCTATAGGCGCTGGCCCTCTCATCCCCCAACCCCCTTCTCCCCCGCCAGCGGGGAAGAAGGGGGCAAAAGGGGGGTGCGGCCGGCGGCGAAGCCGCCCGCCACACCCCCACCCAAAATCCCCCTTCCTGGGGGAAGGGGGGATGGGCTTATAGAAACACGAACATGATGTACTGGCCTGAATAGATACCAATTTTTCACCCTAAGGGAAAAGCAGGTGCTTGCTGTAGAACATTTGGATTTCGCCTATCCGCCGCCTGGAGCAGGTCTTCCGGCGACCGCAGCGTTGCGAGATGTCTCTTTCCACCTGGAGCACGGCGAGACGCTGGCGGTGATGGGCGCCAGCGGCAGTGGCAAGAGTACATTATGCCATGTGCTGGCAGGACTGGCGCCGCGCTACACCGGCGGCCATGTCGCCGGGGTCGTGCGCGTCGCAGGACATGATGTCCTCGCCACGATGCCGCCGACAGGCGCCGTGGGGCTGCTCTTTCAAGATGCCGCCACGCAGCTCTTCAACCCTACGGTCGAGGACGAGGTTGCCTGGGGGCTGGAAGCGTTGGGAACCCCGCCGCAACACATCGGCGCCCAGGTGGAGGAGGCGCTCGCCCGTTTTGGTCTACTGCCCGTGCGCGCCGGCTCGCCGTGGACGCTCTCCGGCGGACAGCAAAAGCGGCTCGCCTTGGCCGCCGTGTGGGCCATGCATCCGCATGTCTTGCTGCTGGATGAACCGCTCGGGGGTCTCGATCCACAAGGCTGTGATGAGGTGCTGGCGGCACTCGCTACCCTGCATCACAGCGGCACGACGCTGCTGCTGACCACCGCCCGCGCGCCGGCCGTTGCCTTAGCGCCGCTGACGCTGCTCCTTACCGACGGCATGGCAACGTCACCGGCGTCTACCGCCGAGGTGTTGCAGGATGAAGCGCGGCTGGTGAAAGCCGGGGTTCTCTATCCCTCTGCGCTGTGGCCCACCTTTGAAGCGCCCCCTGGACCCTCCTCAGAGTCGGCTGTGGCGGTGCAAGATTTACACTTCGCGTATACCGATGGGCATGCCGCCCTCCACGGCGTTAATCTGGACATCCCTCAAGGGCAGTTCGTCGCCGTCATCGGGCCGAATGGGGCCGGCAAAAGCACGTTGTTGCGGCACTTCAATGGATTGTTGCGTCCGACGCGCGGCGCCGTGTATATTCAGGGCCAAGACGCCGCCGGGCGCCCCACCGGCGATCTCGCCCGCGAGGTTGGTTTTCTATTCCAACGTCCAGAACAACAGCTCTTCGCCGCAACCGTTCGTGAAGAGGTGGCCTTCGGCGTCCGCCGTCTACATCTGGCGGATGTTGAAGGACGTGTCGAACGGGCGTTGGCGCGTTTCGAGTTGACGGCGCACGCCGAGATGCCACCGTCCATTTTGAGCTATGGCGCCCAGCGTGCCGTCACGCTGGCGGCGTTAGCGGCGCTGGATACGCCTATCCTGGCGCTGGACGAACCGACGGTGGGCCTCGACGGGTGCGATTGGGCGCGACTGCTGGCGTGGCTCGCCGAACGACGGGCGGCAGGGACGACGCTCATCATCGTCACCCACGAGATGGAACTGGCGGCCCGCGCCGACCGCGTGGTGGCGCTGGCGGAGGGGCGCGTCGTGGCCGACGGTGCGCCGGATGAAGTCCTGAGCGGCCCCGCGGAGGCGACGCTATGAGCGTGGCGCTCGACTTCTACGTTCCCCGCGATACATGGCTGCACCGCCTCGATCCGCGCGTCAAGCTATGGGAGATGCTGCTGGGGTTCGTCACGGCGTTTTTACTGCCGTATTGGTGGGCGCAAGGCGCATTTCTGCTCGGCCTGCACCTGCTTTTGTTGTACAGTCACATTCCCTGGTCCGCCCTGCGCCGTTTATGGCGGCAGATGGCATGGCTTGTCGGGTTGATTCTGGTATTGCAGCCGTTTTTCGCTCCTGCGGGCGCCGTGCTCGTGGCCCTGGGCCCCCTGCGACTGACGGTTGGAGGCCTCATCGAGGCAGTCCTGCTTGCCGCACGTGCGCTCGTCATTGCCTTCATCATCGGCGTCCTGTTGTTCACCACCGACCAACGCGCGCTCGTCCAGGCATTCGTCCGCCTGGGGATGCCGTATTCATGGGGACTGACGTTCAGTCTGACACTGCGATTTCTTCCGGCCATTCAACAGCTCTTTGTGACAGTGCGAGAAGCACAGGCCGCGCGTGGATGGGTGGTAGAGGGTAACCTCTTCCGGCGCTTGCGTGATTATTTGCCCGTGCTGGTGGCCGTCATTATCGGCACCCTGCGGATGAGTGACCGCCTTACGCTGGCTCTGGCGGCGCGCGGTCTGGCATCCACCGCGCCACGCACTGTCTGGCGCGACCTGCGGATGCGTCCCCCGGATTGGATAACCTTCATTGTGAGTGCCCTGGCGTTTGGTTTACTGCTCTGGGTCCGTTGGCGTTGAGCCTGAAGGCCGAGCGGTGACGATTGCTTCCCCTAAGGCTTGTGTTATACTCCCCCTATGAGTTACAAGACGCTCCTGATTTACAACCCGGTTGCCGGTCCGTGGGATATGACCCGCACGCTCAAACGTCTGGCCGCCTATATGCGCACATGGGGCTGGCAGATGGAACTTGTCCAAACGCGGCAAGCCGGCGACGCGACGCGCTATGCTCAGCAGGCCGCTCAGGACCATATGGACATAGTATTGATTGCCGGCGGAGATGGCACCATCAACGAAACAGCCAATGGCTTGATCGGTACCTCGACGGCCCTGGGCATCGTTCCCGTGGGCACCGGCAATATCCTGGCCCATCAGTTACGTATGCCCATCTTGTCTCTGACCGCCCCCCTATACGTGCGCGAAGTCGGCGAGGCGCTGTGCACCAGTCGCGTTCAGCGGGTGGATGTGGGGAACATCAATGACCGCCATTTTGTTTGTTGGGCCGGACTGGGTCTCGATGCAGAAATTACCGCCCAGATAGAACCGCGTCCCCGTTATGCCAAGCGCTTGGGGGCCCTGACCTACATTATTGCGGGGTTTGTTGTGGCCTCTGAGTTTCGCGGGGTGCGCTCGCGCATTTTGATCGAAGGGCACACCTTTCGCACGCGCGCTTTGATGGCAGTGGCGAGCAATATCCAGCTTTACGCCACTTTTTTCAATATCGCGCCCCATGCGCAAATGGATGACGGCCTGCTGGATATTTTTGTGTTCAAAGGTCTGGGATTCTCCTATATCATTCGGCATCTACTGCATCTTTTCAGCGGACAGCATCGGCATGATCCCAAAGTCATGCACGCGCTGGGGTGTGGGATGCAAGTTCAAACCACACCGCCGGTGGCCGTTCAAATCGACGGCGACCCTTTTGGAAGTACCCCCGCGACCATCGGCATCGAGCCGGGGGAATTGCGTCTGTTGGTTCCCCCCCAGGCGCCGACCAGTCTGTTCGGCAAGCCGCCGGAACAGTTGTTGAGTTAAAGTCACTATTCTGCTACCCTTTTGCCAGGGGGCGAACGGGACTTTGGGGAGGGTGCATCACGGGTTGACACTTTTGACCCTCTCATCCCCCAACATCCTTCTCCCCCGCCAAGGGGGAAGAAGGGGGCGACACAAAAATCCCCCTTCCTGGGGGGCAGGGGGATGGACGCCACCGCCGGCCCAGGCAGGGGCGAGCGCGGTCAGAGACCGGCCCGAGCGCTTGAATAGACACCAATAAGGAACGTATGACGTTCCAATAAGGAACGTGTTACGTTTCAATAAGGAACGCATGACGTTCCAATAAGGAACGTGTTACGTTTCAATAAGGAACGCATGACGTTCCAATAAGGAACGTGTTACGTTTCAATAAGGAACGCATGACGTTCCAATAAGGAACGTGTTACGTTTCAATAAGGAACGCATGACGTTCCA
>DAOOGN010000100.1:0-14581 GCA_035415725.1 Anaerolineae bacterium
CATTCATAGCATAGACCTCAAAGTTTCCATCGCGATCTGACTGGAAACAGATTTTGCTCTCGCCAACAGAGGGCAGGGCAAGGGGTCCTCCCTGAGATTGCGCCGAAGTCGCACCCGCCAGCGGCAGCAACAGGCAAACCATACCAACGATCAGACCGCAACAGAAAGATTTACGGCTCATCAGATTCCTCCTCTGCATTTGAATCGGATGATTGAATAAGTTTGGTAGCCGAGCGCAAGATCTCCAGCAATTGCTGCTCATCTTGAAAGTACCGCCGTTCGGCGCGCTCCGGCGTCGCCAGGGGCAATCCCTCCGTAAGCGTCATCGGGGGAAATTGGGTATGTGATCGCCGCTGTATCTACCCATACAGGGTGGCTAATCCATGCTGCCAGGGCCACCATGGAGGGTACGATAGCGAATAATAAAAACATGCGTGTCTTCTTCATGGTTGTTTCTCCTGACTCACTAACTGCGTCCCTTTTCACTTGACAAAAATAAAAGATTTGCAATAGAGATTTTGTAAACTTTTAGTCTTGTGAACGTAGCCATTTTTTCAATGGCTTACTCCCCTTCCCCCTCTCCAGCGTTTTCGCCAGGGAGGGTTCAGGAGGAGAGGAAATCTCCTCATCATCCCCCGCACCCACAGAACAGGACTTACGCAGACAGGTGCCATTTTACCGCCGAGTACGCAGAGACCGCAAAGATTTTGTGATTCCTCTGCATACTCGGCGACCTCTGCGGTGGAAAAGCATTGTCATGGCGTAAGTCCTAAGAACTAAGATCGGAAATAGTGTAGCAAAGGGGAATAACGGGAGAATAACAGAAAGTACGAAATATGATCAGGACTTACGTAAGCCTGGCTCGAATCAAGCGGTGGAGGATTTGTAGTGACGCCTTCAGGCGTCTCTTAGGAGCTAAGAACGGCTGAAGCCGTCACTACAAACGGAAATTTGCGTAAGTCCTAATGATGATAGAGTAGGGGGATCTGCCAGGTTTTGCCCCCCCCCGGCAGGTCCCCCGCGATACGGCTACGGATTGCTGCGCAGCACCAGTGGCAGATAGATTTTCCGTTCGGCAGCAACGGCCTCCATGACGACAGTGACGGCATCGGGCGTTGCCGGAGCCGCCTCACGCTGCCCTACGGCGTCGGTTGCCACGCTGTAGAAAGCATACTGATGGCCGATTTCCCCGACGAAGCTGGCCTGCGTGGTGGTGACCGTCGCCTGCCAGAGGACGAAGGCCCCGCCATCCGTGGCCACGTAGAGGTCATACACGCGCACGCCGGAGCCGCTATCGCTGCCGCTCCAGGTGACGGTGAAGGGGGAGGTGACCGTGGGCGATAACGGTTCCACCTGGCTGACAGGCGGCAGTAGATCGAGCGTGTTGGTGACAACGTTCGTGTCCATCGGTGGGTTCACGTCGAAGACGATGCGCGCCTGGTTGGTGATCGTCGTGCCGTCCGCCAACCCGGCCTGGGGGCGGATGGCAAACATGACGTAGCCCTCGCCGCGATGTTCGGCGTCGTTGGGCGGTAGAAAGCCGGCCAGTGGATCCTCAGGCCAGTCATTCGTCACCGGGTCGTTCGAGCGCATCTCCCAGCGCACCGCCCCCGTCGGCGCGTGAAGCACGGCCGTCACGCGCACCGGGTTGGAATCGGTCGCCACGGTGGCCTCGTCGGTGAAGAATTGCCGACCGGCCGGCACATCGAGGACGGTATTGTTGAAGCCGATCTCAAGCAGCTCGAACGTGGACCAGTCCAGCCTGGTGTCCAACACGTCAGTGATGACGATTTGCTGCGCCGGAGCGGTGGCCGTGGGCACGTTCTCGAAGTGGATGGTGTAGATCAACGGTGTCCCGGCCACGACGTAACCCGGCGTGCCCACGCCGATGGCGCCCTTGTCGTTGGGATCCCCAGAGTGCTTGTCGGGCTTGGTCGCGGTGTCGTCATCGGTGCGATCGTCAGGCTTGGGTGGTTTTTGAGGCTGGTTGCACTTGTCTTCCCAGCATTTTTCGAAGGCGTCGCTTGCCAGGCCGGCGTAGAAATGCGCCATGTGCTGGGCGTTATGGTAGTCTGCCTCGGCATTCTTGAGATCCCGCAGGCTGGCCGTGGTGTCTACCCAGGTCTGAATGCCGGCGCTCAGCGTAGCCAGAACGTCGCTGAGCTTTCCCAGTTGGTCCGCCATGGGCGAGGCGCGCATTTGGCTGATGAACGAGCCAAATTGGGCCAGGTCGCCCGCGAAACTTGTCAAAGCGGCTGGGTCGCTAAACAATTTTGGGTTTTGGAGTTGGCTGATCAAATCTGGCAAGGAGATATGAGCTGTGGAAATATATCCGCCGGGTAAACTCCCCGCCCATTGTTTGAAACCCAGCATTTGGAGCATCCCCATATGCAAGTTGTCAATGCGGTCAATCTTGTTTTCCAGGATGGCGATACTGCGCGGGTCGGTCACCGATTCAAGTTCGGATTGCAATTGTGTTCGCACGCTGTTATAACTGGCTGTTGCGCCATCCAGGCTGACATCGCTCGCAGCCAGGAAGTCTGAAAGCAGCTTGAGCGTATTGATGGCGGTCAAGCCTACATTCGCTCCTAACTCCTGCATGTAACCATCCCATCGTTGCCCCCAGCCGTCGTAGAAACCATCGGCGGCCCGTTGGTATTTAAGGGCGATGGCCCAATACTCCATCCCGTGGGGACAATCAGGGTCATAGTGCGGCGGGCGGCTTTGAACCCGCGGCTCGGCCTTGGGCGAGCCCAAGGCATCGCGCAACCATTGGGTAATCTTGAGCGCCCAGGGATTGTTGAAGGCTGCCGTCTCGCTCCACCATGTCGTGTCTCCCCACTCTATCTGTGGGGATTGCGCCGCGAGCAGGCTCAGACGCGCCGCGCGGGACTCCTGGCTCAACGCCTCCGCCAGTCCCACCCAGTGTGCGGTCAGATCAACGTCGTTGCGCGTTTCGCCGGCGGTCACCGTGATAACGCGCGGCGTGACGGCAAAGCCCATCGCGTTAGCGCGCAGCTCGAATGTGCCCGGCGCCAGCGTGCGCAGGGTATAGTAGCCATCGCCGTCCGCCTGCACCCGGGCCACCGGGAGGCCCTCGACTGAGTAGGCGGTTACCTGCGCCAGGGTCGGCGCACTGCCCGTTTCATCCTGAATGCGCCCGGAAATGGAAAGGGTCGAGACCGGCAGTACCACGTTATAGGTCAGTGTGGCGCCGGCTGCCAGGTTCAGATCCGCATACTCGACAGGCCCACAGAGGAGGCCGGGCGGATCCTCACGCAGGTCGGCGCCCGCCAGCCTGTAATGGCCCGGCGGCAGCGTCGGCAGCTCGAAGACACCGCCGACGCCGCTGAGGACTTGCCAGCGCAGGGCCGGCTGTGCCGGATCGTAAACCGTAAGCTGGATGTCGCCCATAGGCGTCCCACAGCTATCCGTGACCCGTCCGGCGAGCGTCGCGGGCATGTCCAGGTCTGTTTGCAGGGTGTTCACGCCGCCATGCACGGTGACGAGCGCCTGGTGAGTGGCTTTGCCCGCGAACACGCTGCTCAACCGGTACACACCCGGCGTAAGGCCGGAGATCGAGACGCCCCCCGAAGTGTCTACCGTGATGACCCGGCCTTCCACAAGCGGTTGCGGCAGGTCAGGACGTCCGAGGAGGACCACTCCGCCGCCGGCGATGAATTGGCTCGCGGCGAGATCGTAGAAAGTGAGGTTCAACGTAGCCGACCCGGCCCGGATATCGCCCAGATCGGTCTGCTGCCCCTCCGTTACCGTGACATCAGACAGGATTGGGAACCAGGCCTGAGCACTGCTAAACGTCAGCGTATAGACGCCAGGGCTGATGGGGGAGAAAGCAAAGGTACCATCTTCCTGACTCATGGTGATCAGCGCGACTTGCTGATAGCCTGCCAGCGAGACCAGCACCGCGCTGATAGGAGTACTGCCTTCAGCCGCCAGCAGCCGGCCGCGCATCGAGCCGCCGGTGATCGTCAGGCTGACATCCAGGCTGGCGGGGATGTCGGCAATGTTCACTTCGCGCCGGTGCGAGCCGTCGTCCAACATCAACAGGTGTGTGCCTGTGTAGAGGCGGGAGAAGCCGAACCAGCCGTTCTCGTCGGTGAGTCCATAGTTGATCGCACCATCCGGCCGGCGCAAGTCGAACAACACATTCTCAAGCGGCCGACCGGCCGTCGTGCGAACGACGCCGGAGATCAAGGCTGTAGGGGTCAGCGTCACATTGTAAAACAGGGTCTGGCCGGCGACCAACGTGATGGTATCAGTGAACACAGGATACGTCGTGGACGCCACTTCCACCGTGTACACGCCGCCCGTCAACCCGGCGATACTGTACTCGCCCGCCGAATCGCTTATGCCCAAACCGACTCGTGCGTCATCTTTAAGCAGGCTGACGACGACCTTATTCACCGGAGCGCCCTGGGCGGAAATCACCCCTCGCAGGGTGGCGCCGGTCGCCAACGTCAGGTCTACATCGGCGGTCACCGCGTTAGCCACTACGTTGACGTTCGTGATGATCTGTGTCACGTGATCGGCCGCGGCGGCTGTGACCGAGCGGATGCCGGGCAGCACACCGTCAAGTCTATAGTGACCCTGCTCATCGCTCGTCGCCTCATGCGACTCGTCGCTCCCGTCGCTCATCCAAACGTGTACCCCCACCAGCGGAGCGCTCGTGTCGCTCTGTCGCACCGTCCCGGCGATTGCGCCGCCGGCGACGGCAATAAGATCAGGGGCATGCGTGATTTGCCCTTCGCGCACCTGGATGCCCGTCACCCGTACAGGAACGAGGGCAGGATCGGCGAAGCGAAGCGTGTAGACGCCATCTGCCAGCCCTTCGATTCTGTAACCGCCCTGCGCGTCGAGCGCGCCGTGGTAGATGGCGTTTGTGGCATCCACCGCCGTGACGCCATAGTCGCCAGCGGTCAGATCGAAATCCGGGGGAGTGATGACGCGCCCACCAATCTGTCCTCCCCAGGTGACGATCCACGTGTATGGCCCGCCGACCGTAGCCGTGATCGGACGCCGGTCTGCCGGCGGCAGGTAAGCTCCAAACTGCAAGGTATAGTTGACAGCGGCCAGGCCGCTCAAGCGCACCAGCCCATCCGCCGTCGAGACCGCACTGCTGACCGTGTCGGTGGTGGGACCGACGGCGGTCACGTTCACACCGCCCAAGGGATGCAAAACATCGTTCAAGTACACATAGCCCGACAGGACTGTGTGCAGATCCACCAGCTTATCCAGAACCGCGTAACTGAGCGAGACGGCCGGGTCATGGCTGCGGCTGCCGGTTCGCACGCTGTAGAGCGTTGCGGCATGGGCCAACACTTTGACATAGTCGCCCCAGGTATTGCCGGCGTCCTGCCGGAGAGCAGCCCATGCTGTGTCCCAATCAGGGTCTGCGGTGGAAGGCTTGACCTGCGCCTTGATCTGCTCCCAATCCAGAGCACCCGTGGAATCCTCCAGCGTATAGGAGGTATTGAGTGTGTTGTTGCCACGCACGGCGCGCACGTACACCGCGACGCGACCGCTATGCCCGGGTCGCAAGATGCCGGCCGGCCCGTCCATGCTCACTGCCTGGAACAAGAGGCTGGCGCCGGTCAGTGTGATCGCCCTGTCCAGCCGCAGTTGACAGCCTGTTGGACTTTCGACCAACACCAGCGGTGCAGCCAGATCCACATCCCCCAGGTTGGTGTACTCGATCCACGCCACGAACTCGCGTTCCGCCCGAATGTTGTCGGGCATCAGGATGTGCGTCTTGAATTGTCGGTTGCCGCCGGCGACCACCTCGAACGCGCCGGCTAAGGTCTGACTGGCGGCCGGCACGGTCGCGCGCACGTCATAGGCTCCCGCCGCCAGCCCTTGCAGATCAAAGGTGGCATACGCCAGCGTCGCATCGACCACGCTCACGCTTTCCGCCGTGCGCTCGACGCTGCCCTGGACAAGGGAAACTTGCATCCCGCCGGCAAAACCGGCCCCGTTCAAGCCGATGGTCACGCGACCGCTGTTGCCGCCGCGCGCCAGATCCAGCGAGGTCAGCTCAAACGTGAGCGGCGAAGCCGTCAATTGATAAGCCGTCGGACCGGTAGGCAGGGATGACGCCAGCACCATGAGGTAATACACACCGCCGTCGGCGTTCTGAATCGTCACCCGAGCATCCGGCTGATTCCATTGTGCACTGCGCGCGTCAAAACGCTGCAGCGTCGGCGCTTCACCCCGACCGATGTAAAGCTGCGTCCAGCCGGTGTCGTCCTGCCGATCCACCTGAATCGCCACATCTTCGCCAGGGACCGGCCGAATCTTGTAGAGGAGCGCCTCGCCCTCTGCGTCCAGCGTCCCCGGCAACGTCTGGCCCACGACCAGTTCGGGGACCGACAGACTCACCACGCCCGCCGATTGGCCGATGTTGTTATCCCAGTTTTGCCCCTCGAACACGTCGCCGTGGCGGTTGGTGTGCACCTGCCAGCGATATGCGCCTTCCGTCCCCCCGGGCACATTTACAGTCACGCTGAAAGTAGCCGTCTGGTTTGGCCCCAGCACGCCGCCGGACACAAACTCGCCCACGTCCAGCGCCGCGCCGTCCGGCCCCAGCAGCGCCACCTCATCGCGCCAGTCGCCGCTGACGGTCTGCACCCCGATGTTCCGCACCGTCCATACCACCTGCGCCGACTGCGTGGCCGTCACCTGCAACGGCCCAACGACCGAGTCCACGACCAGGTCAAGGTCCGACGGCGCCGTTTCCACAAATTCATACGCCCCCATATCGGCAAACGCCCCCAGGGTGGTCGTGATGCCGGTATTGGGCGTGCGCGGATCGTCGTAGCGCGGCGCGCCCAGCATGTCGGTCGCCGGGGCGAGCGTGCCATCCGCTGCATCAATCATCGGGCTGGCGTAGCGTAGCCGATAATTGCCGCCTGCCGTATCCTTGAACTGCGGATCCACCGACACGTTGCCGTTTGTACCGGTGGGATCGGCCAGGCCGCTATAGTTCGATCCGCTCGACGACCACACATTGCTATAGCGCACCACCGCCGACGACCCGCAGCAGTTGTTGACGCCATACGTCAGGTTGTGGCTGACTATTGTGTTGATGACGGTCAGCCCGCCGCCGTGCGCCAGCAACCCGGTGCTATTACGATCTACCGTGCAGTTGATGACTTGCATCGTCGCCCCAGACCAGACGTTGACCCCGCGGTCAATGCCGGTCAGGACCGTGTTGCTGACCGTGCCCGTGCCGCCCAACATGAGAATCCCATCGTAGAACGCCTCGCGGATGAGGCTGTTGGACACGTACAGCACGGCGCTCCCGTTGGTGCGGATCACCCCCGTATCATCCCAATTGCCGGAAGCCGTGCCGCCGCCATAAGCGACCACGACGTGGTCCAGGGTGGCCTGGCCGTCCATGTTGATCCATCGCCAATCACCCGCACTGGGGGTGGTCGTGCTGCCGTCGCGATTCGTGTCGCCACCGACTGTGTCATCGCGGAGCGAGGTCAGGACGATCGGCTGTGCCGCCGTCCCTTGCGCGAGCAACTGCGCGCCGGCCTGGATCGTGAGCCCTAACTTAGCCCCAAACTTGACGATGGCCCCCGGCTGAAGGGTGAGCGTCGCACCGCCGGGGACCGTCACGTCGCCCGTGAGAACGTGCACGAAGGTGCTCTGCCAGGTCTCGCTGCCCGCCAGTGTCCCTGAATGGGTCATCTTGATGTAGCGCAGCACGACATACGGGCTGAGATGGGCCTGTCCCGTCCCCTGAACGCTCAGGCCGTTCCATTCACCGGGGATGGGCAGTGTCTGACTCCCGTCCAGGTTGGTGTCGCCCCCGGCGCTGTCATCGGCCAGCGAGGTGAGGATCACCGGCGCCTGCTCCGTCGCCGGAATATCCACAACCGCATTATTCTCCACGTTCAGACTCGCGCCGGCCGCGACCTTGACCACCGCGCCGGCCTGTACCGTCAATGTCACGCCCGCTCCGACGCTGACAGGCGACTCGATCACGTGCACGCGATCCGCCGTCCACGTCTCGTCAGCCGTCAGCCGCCCCCTGTGCCACACTACTGAGTTATTGACCAGCACGCTGCGCGTCGCCTGGCCGATGCTCTGGCCGGCCGGATTGTAAAAGGTGGCGCGCACTTCGTACTGGCCATCGGGGACGCCGGTCGTATCCCACCAGAGGCTTCCCAGCGGGGCCAGTCCCGTGCCCAACGGGTAGGGCTGCCCGGCGTTGAACGCTACGATATCCACCGTGGCCTGGGCCGGATTGACGCCTGACGCGACCCACTCGAGTGGCTCGACGCCGTGGAACAAGGCAGCGCCTGGCCCGACCCATACAAAGTAGGGTGTGGAGGAAATATAGACGCTGCCGGACTGCCCGGCGCCGGTGCCGCCTGTGCCACCGTTGGCGGTCACATTGGCCGGAGGCAAGGCCATACTATCCCAATAGTACACGGCCACGCGCCCACCGCCGCCCGAACCACCATTGCATGCGCCATTCCCACCGTTGGCGGCGATGAGGCCACCGCCTGACAGGCTGCCCACGTTCAACCACAGGCCGCCGCCGCTGCCCCCACCGTCCAAACTGCCGCTGCATACGCCATTTCCACCATTCGCCAGAATGGCTCCCTCTACCTCCGCTGCGCCGGCTGTGATGTGCACCAGGCCGCCGCCCGCACCTGCGCCCGCGCCAATTCCCCCTTGCGCCCCATGCCCTGACCCAGGTGCATTCGGCTGCCGATAGTCGCCATACACCCAGTTCGTCGCACCGTTGGCATTGGCGCCCAATCCACCATACGATCCTCCCGCCATGCCCGTCACTCCACCTGTGGTGGTCAGCCCTACTGTCCAGCCCCCCAGGTAGCCACGCCCCGATACATCTATCTTAGCGCCGGCCGTGATCCAGAGTGTGTCGGTGATGGTCAAATCAAGCCGGTATTCGGCGTCGGTCGTGGCCGGAGAGTGGGACAGCGTCGCCCCACCCAGGACTCCCACCCCGGCAAACGTGTGGGCGCCGTTGATGATGGCCGTGTTCCCATAGATGAGCAGGTTTTGGCCTTCATAGGTGGTTTGGGCATCTGTGAGGGTGACGCCGGCAGAAAACAGCGCCCCTACATAAGCATCGCCGGGCTCGCCTGCCGTCCCGTTGTGATTCTGGTCCATCTGCCGGTCGCTCAAGTCGCGGATATCCGGCCCGATGACGAGCGAGTACGTGTTCAACCCCGTCCCACTGGAGGCCAGCTCGTAGCGATCCCCGGCCAGGTAAGTGAGCGCGGTGGGCGTCATCACCCCGCCCGGCCCGACCAGGCTCACATCGGCCAGGGTGAAGGTGTTGCTCAACACGGCACTGCTGAATTGGATTTCCAGCCGGTTAAAAGGAGTGCTCGCGCCGCCCAGCGGCGTGACGCGCGTAATCCACAATCCATCCGCCGTGGGAGCGCTGGGGCTGGCGCTGGTCAGCAGAACGCCCAGGCTCAATAGCGCCACGACAGCTAAAATCAGGCTTATGCCTGTTCCAATACGCTGTTTCAACCCAATGTTATCCATTCCTGTACCTCCTTGTATCAAATAGCCATAGCCGGTTCTGTGGGGTGAATTGGTCATTCGCGCTGCGCCGCCGGTTTGGTCACATTCCTTTTATGGACTACGGGTCTTTTGGTGTCCATAATAAGCAGTCGGCGGCGGCTTCCGTTGCGGTATGCGTGTGAATGAACCCCAGCAGTTCCTCCGCAGTGCCGATATGCGCGTGCTCACCATCGGCGATGCACTCTACTTGCCCTTCCCAGGACGGTGGCTCGGCTTGTGCATCTACCCATAGTCGCACGACGAATGTGACTAAACGACGCATAAGATGACTCCCCAAAGAAATCTAAGGATAGTATAAACCAGGAGAATAACGGGAGAATAACAGAAAGGATGGAGTACGGAGTATGGAGTATGGAGTACGAAATATGGAGCATGGAGTAAGAAGGAGAAGAACTTTATCCCTTACTCCTTACTCCCTTTGAGCGTCTCGTAGAGGCGCCGGGTTTCGGAAGCCGGATCAACGTCGAGTTCGGCGCGCAGGGCGCGGACGCAGTCTTGATAGGCACGGAGGGCTTCACTGCGGCGGCCCAACTGCGCCAGACACGTCATCAGGGCGCGCCAGACCTCTTCCAGCCAGGGCTCACGCTCCAGAATACGCCGGGCCAGCTCAGCGCCCTCCTGCCACGCCTGAGTGCGCATCCGTTCTTCCAGCCAGGCCATCAGTGCGTTGAGGTAGCGTTCGCGCAGTCGCTCCCGCTCGCGCAGTGCCCAATCCGCATAGGGTTCTTCAGGCAAGAAGTCGCCGCGATAAAGGGCCAGGATGTGCGATGTAGCGGCGACGCCGCTCCGGGTGGCTTCCTCGAAGGCCCACACATCGCACCACAGGCCCTCGGTGCGGCGCAGGGCCAGCGTCTCTTCGTCACGTTCCAGGTAACGTGACGGCGTTCCCCGGCCCAACTGCGGCTCCAGGATACGCCGCAGTTCGGAGAAGGTGGTGTTGAGCGCCAAAGCTGCCGACCCCGGCGACAAATCAGGCCACAAGGCTTCCAGGAGTTCGTCGCGGGCGACCGGCGCGCGGCGTAACAGCAAGTAGAGGAAAAGCTGGCGGGTTTTGCGGCGCTGCCACGCCTCGTTGGGGATGGGAACGCCGCCTCGCAAGACTTGGAAACCACCCAATGTGAGCACGCGCAGCGGCGGCGGGGGCAGGCTGTCGAGCGCTTCACGCAGGCGCGCTGCCACCTGCCCGGCAGGGCCATCCACAGTGAGGTAATGCGCAAGCAGTGGATCGATCCATGCCTGTTCCTGAACGAGCCAGAAAGCATAGCCACCGTTGAGAACGCAGATCGCAGCTTCTACCCAAACGGCCTCGGCCTCTGGAGCGCGTTGCGCGTGGAGCAGACCCGCGAGCAGCAGTAGCGCCTGCGCCAGGTCAAAGTGAGTGTGGAGCGGCTGCAGCACGGCCAACGCGGCCTGGAGGTCGGCTTTGGCCTGCCCCCAATTTTCCAAAGCCCAGGCGGTTCGGCCTCGTTCAAGAAGGGCGCGGCCTTGCATGTGCCGGTAGCCCGTGCGCTCGGCGATGCTGAGGGCATCGGCGGTCCAGGAAAGGGCGGCGGCGGCATCGCCTTCGGCACGACACAGGCGGGCCAGCCCCAGTCGTAAGAGAAAGTCCAGTTCGGGTAATCCACCGGCCTCGGCAATGGAGCGGCATTGGGCGAAGTATTGATTCGCCTGGACGAAGTTGCTATCCTCGCGGGCCAGTTCACCGTGGATCAGATACCAGTAGCCGTCGGCGAGGGTGCCGGGGAGCGCTATCTCACGCAATTCGGTCAACCAGTGTAAGGCCCGGTCACGCTGCCCCATCAACCAACACGTCCAGGTGAGGTTGGTCAGTTGTGACCAGACCAGTTCGGGGAAATGGTGGGCGCGCGCTAACTTCAAGGCTTCCTCATCGGCGGCGATGGCCAGGGGGAATTCACCGCGCGGCGTATAGACGCCGGCGGCCAGGCTGTGCAGGCCGCGTACCAACAGGCGCATCACCCCCAACTGCCGGCCCAGATCAATGGACTGTTGGAAGTAGGTCTCGGCGGCGGCGACATCGTCGGTCTCGGCAGCGCAGATGCCCAGCGTCAGGAGAACTTCACCGCGTGCGGCGGATTCCGGCGTGGTCACAGGTAGGGTTTGCTCCAGCAGTGCTCTGGCGACCGTATAATGCCCCAGGCGGATGTGTGCATAGGCCAGCGCGGCGGCGGCCAGTCCCTGCGCGTCGCCGTCGCCGGCCTGTTGCGCCAGCGCCAACGCTTCCTGCGCCTGGCGGATAGCGGCGGGGAGGTCGCCTGCGTGTTCGGATTCGCGGCTGGCATACAGCAGCATGGTGATACGAGGTGGTGTCTCCATGGTTTGTATTGTACATAAACTGCCGAGACTTCAAACTCAAGCGAAAATATTGTAACATTTTTTGTAACTATTGAGCCACCCTTGCCAGGTGGCGAATAGGACTTTGGGGAGGGTCCATAATGGGTTGCCACTTCGGCCATAAATGATGACCCTCTCATCCCCCTGCCCCCCTTCTCCCCCGCAAGCGGGGAAGAAGGGGGCAAAAGGGGGGTGTGGCGGGCGGCTTCGCCGCCCGCCACACCCCCACCCAAAAATCCCCCTTCCTGGAGGGAAGGGGGGCAGGGGGGATGGGCTTATAGAAACACGCTTGTTGTCCCAGAGCGCCTGGCATATCAAAATCCGCGCCCGACCCGGTATAGGGAATAAGTTGTTTCGCCAGGCTGACTGGTCTGAATAGATACCATTTTTTACCTCGATTTGTGTTACAATAGGGCTAATGATGTCGCCATGCTGGAGGGGCAGATGGCGTCGTCGCTGTGTCCGCCAGAGCGTCTGATGGTAGAGATGATGTATGGAGGATAGGATGTTGCTGGAAACCGAATTCGCCCCGGCCGAACGTTCGTCGCAAGATGAAGTTCTTTGCCGCTTCGACGACCTGTCAGCCACACCGCTGCTTCAAGATGTGATGCGCGCGATCCCCACTATCGTGCTCATCTTGAATCAAGAACGGCAGATTGTGTTTGCCAATGATCGCCTTTTGGAACACCTCCAGTTGTCGGACCTCCGCATCGCGTTGGGGCAACGGCCCGGCGAGTTATTCAACTGCATCCATGCTGCTGAGACCCCGGGTGGCTGTGGCACCACCCGTTTCTGTCAGCATTGCGGTGTGGTGCACGCTATCTTGGCCGCACAGCAGGGAAATGTGGGTGTACAGGAGTGTCGCATTTTGTGCAGTGACGGTAAGGCGTTGGATTTACGGGTATGGGCAACGCCGTTGACCTTCAACAATGAGCATTTTGTGGTTTTTGCGGTGATGGATATTGAGGATGAAAAGCGTCGTGCGATGTTAGAACGCACTTTTTTCCACGATATGCTCAATACAGTCGGCATTATCCGCGGAACGGCGGAGCTGCTGCCGACGACAACCGAGCCTGAAACCATAGCACAATTGCAGAGTCTGTTGTTGTCGGCTACGCGACGGCTGATCGGGGAAATCGAAGCGCAACGCGAATTGAGCGCCGCCGAAGATGGCGATCTACGGCTTGAGTATCAACTCGTCGAAGCGCGCGCATTTTTGCAAGATTTAGCCCACACGTATGCTACGCACAAGGTCGCTATGAACAAACATATCCAGCTCATGCCGGTGGCTGAAGAGGTCGTTTTTCAAAGCGATCCCTGGATGTTAACGCGGGTCCTGGGGAATTTGATCAAAAATGCGCTGGAAGCCTCGCAGCCCGGCGACACGGTGACGCTGTACTGCGCGCGCGTCGGTGACGCCGTCCAATTTCAGGTACACAACCCCAGCGTGATGCCGCTGGCAGTACAGCAACAAATTTTCCAGCGGTCGTTCTCCACCAAGGGGAAAGGCCGTGGTATTGGCACCTACAGCATCAAGCTGCTCACCGAGCACTATTTGCATGGCAAGGTGGATTTCATCTCGCGCCAGGACACGGGGACAATCTTTTACGTGACTTACCCCTTGTCGCCACCTGCCCACGGGTAGAACCGCTCGATTCAGGCGTTCTCGAACCCCACGGAGCGTTCCCGCAGACTCACGAAACGATTGTGCCCGATGATCACATGGTCCAGGACCTCCACTTCCAACAGTTTCCCCGCGTCCACCAGCCGTCGCGTCAGGGCGATATCCTCAGCGGAGGGCGTTGGATCGCCGGAAGGGTGATTGTGGCCCACAATCACCGCCGCGCACTGACGGCGCACCGCGCCGCGAAAAACCTCGCCGATTCGCACCAGCGACGTGTTCAGACTCCCCTTGTAGAGGATTTCCTGGTCGAGCACGCGATTGCGGGTATCCAGGTACAACACCACAAAATGTTCCTGTTCCTGATGGCCTATCAACGGCGTCAAGATATTCGCCGCATCTGAAGGCACGCGGATCTGGTAATGTTCGTCTGGAGTTTCGACCCTCAAACGCCGCCCCAGTTCGAAGGCGGCGAGCAATTGCGCCGTTTTGGCCGGACCCAGTCCTCGCTCTGCCTCCAATTGCGTGAAATCGGCGCGGGATAGGCCCGCCAGTCCCCCGAATTGCACGAGCAAGCGCTGAGCCATCGCCAGCACATTCTCTTTGACACTGCCGGTGCGCAGGATAATGGCTAACAGTTCCGCCGTTGACAGCGCCTGCGGACCGGCATGGGCCATCCGCTCGCGCGGACGTTCATCTTCGGGCATTTCCTTGACGGTAAAATAGGTCATCGGTTGTTTTCCCTCGACAAAGAGTCAAAAGCGTTGGTTTTTGAGTCCTGTGGTATCTATTCAGGCTAGTCAACCTGGCGAAGCAACTTATTCCCTATAGCAGGTTGGGCGCGGATTTTGGTAGGCCAGGTGCTCTTGGATGACGAGATAGACGTGTTTCTATAAGCCCACACCCCCTCTTTCTCGCCCCCTTCTTCATCCTATCATTCTGCCAATCCTGCTCTCTTTCTTGCCCCCTTCTTCATCCTATCATTCTGCCAATCCTGCTCTCTTTCTTGCCCCCTTC
>DAOOGN010000101.1:0-14570 GCA_035415725.1 Anaerolineae bacterium
TGTGCCCTCCCCAAAGTCCCGTTCGCCACCTGGCAAAGGTGGCTGAATAGTTACCTTTGCCCTAGACCCGAAAACCCGTCAACACGGTCTACGGGGTAATAAAAGGGACGAAGGCGACGCCGCCCAGGTCAATTTTGTGGAGGTCGTCTCCGTGCTTGACCACTTTCCAGAGGGTTTGGTAGCCGTGATGCGGGCCGAGGGGGATGACCAACCGTCCGTCAGCGGCAAGTTGTTCGAGGAGCGCGGGGGGGATTTCCGCTGCCGCCGCGGTGACGACGATGCCATCGTAGGGCGCGAACTTCGGCCAGCCGTAATAGCCGTCGCCCAGACAGATATGGACCGTATAACCAAGCTCGTCCAGGCAGGCTTTCGCTGCGGTGTAGAGGTCAGGGATGCGCTCAATAGTGTAGACATCCATCCCCATTTCGGCCAAAATCGCCGCCTGGTAGCCGGAGCCGGTGCCCACCTCCAAAACGCGGTCGCCGACCTGCAAGTCCAACGCCTCGGTCATCAAAGCGACGATATACGGCTGCGAAATGGTCTGCTGGCAACCGATGGACATAGCGTGGTCGTCGTAGGCCCAGGCGCGCTGCGCTTCCGGCACGAAACGGTGACGGGGCACGCGCTCCATCGCCCCCAGGACCAACGCATCGCGCACCCCCCGCGAGCGGATCAGGGCCACCATTCCCTGTTGATCCATGTAGCCCTCAGGCCATTCGCCGCGCGTCATCCCCATGGGGACATGCTCACCGGCATTTCTCGGCGGCCGGATAGTCGATCCACCCTTCCCAACGGACGACTTCCGGCCCGGAAACAGCGTAGATTGTCACCGCCACCGCCTGACAGCGTCGCCCTTCGACAGTCAGTTGACCATCGGGAAGCAGCGTATCCACTCGCATCGCTTGCCGGTAATAGCGGTAGTTTCCCCTACCACCGGTCGCCTGCGCGATGACCGTTCCCGACCAAAGGCCGGAAGCCGCATCCTCGCTCCACGTTGACAGCACCGGCGCAGTCAAGGCCAGCGGGGGCGGCGACGGTGTGGCCGTCACAACCGTCATGCGCGGGGTCGACGGTGGCATGTCGATGCTGGCGACTTCAACCCGAATGGGGATCACGTTCCCCAACGCCTGGCCGGTGCTCTGACGTACTTGCCAGCTCGACGTATAAACTCCCGTCTCCAACGGCGCTTGCAATGACAGAATCACTTGAGCGATCTCACCTGCCGCCAGGGGTTGGAGGGGAATCGCGCGCCGTGTTGTTGTCATCTGTTCACCGGAGACAAGGGTCAGTTGCAGTCCTGGGGGCCACGCGCAATCGCCGACGTTGCGCAGGCTCACGTAAGCCGCCAGTTCCGCCCCCGGCGCGACGACATCGTCCGGCTCCACGTGCAGCGGGTTGAGCTTGATGCGCGGATGGCACACCGCTGAAGTCGGCATCGCTGTGGCCGGTGCGGGCGTTGAGGGCAACGAGACGGTCAGGGTTGCCGTAGGCGCTATCGCCGGCGGCGTCTCAAAAGTGGGAACAGTCGCTGTCGCTTCGGGAGGGAGCGTCAACGTCGCTGCCGGCGCTTCCGTGGTGATGGATGCCGCGCCGGGTTGGCGCACGGACGCCGCGAGCGTCAGGAGTTGTTGAACAACAGGCGGGATGTCTCCTCGGACGCCTGTCCACACCACGAGGCCCACGATGGCGATGACCAACAGCGCCGTCACGGTCCATGCCAGGCGCGACCCTAGCGAACGTCGTGGGGGACGGGGCTGTGGCGCCGGTGGTTGTCCAACCTGGGGTTGCGGCGAGGGGAACAGGGTCGGCGTGCGCACGGCAGGGGTGTGCTCGCCCACCATCGGCCATGTTCGCAGCAGTCGATCATCCTCGCTCTCCTCCGTCTCCTGCACAGGAGACGATACTGCGCCTGGCGCCGGTGTTGCCGGTGAGGGCGGCGTCGGCGTCACTACCGGCGGTGGAGGGGAAACGGTGACTGCGCCCCCCAATGTTTCCATGCCGATGATTTGGCGCAGTGCCGCCGCCATCTCACCTGCGCTCGCAAAACGCGCCTCGGGTTGCTTCGCCATCGCCTTCATGATCACCGCATCGAGCGACGGCAGCAGTGCAGGGACCAACGGCGCCAGCGGCGGCGGCGTCTCGTTGATATGCTGCATCACCATCCCCATCGGCGACTCGGAATCGAACGGCAGTCGTCCACCGACCATCTGGTAAAGCACGACGCCGAGCGAATAAATGTCCGACGCCGCCGACCCGGGGCGTCCCATCCCCACCTCCGGGGCCATGTAGGCGGGCGTACCGACCATGGCACCGCTGGCCGTCAGCCCCGAAAGCGTTAGCATCTTGGCAATCCCGAAGTCAGTCAACACCGGCTGTCCATCCGGCATAAACATGATGTTCGCCGGTTTAACGTCGCGGTGGACCATGCCGCGTCGATGGGCATAATCCAGTGCATCGGCGATCAAGGCGCCAATGCGCACCGCTTCTTCCTGGAGCAGTGGCGCCTCGCTCAGGCGGGTTTTGAGGGTCGGGCCATCGATAAACTCCATCACCATGTAATAAATGTCTAGTTCTTCGTTGTAATCGAAGTCATAGACTTGCATGATGTTGGGATGGCGCAGCTTTGCTACGATGCTCGCCTCGCGTTTGAAGCGGGTGACGAAACCCTCTTCATCCGCCAGAAAGGGATGCAGTACTTTGACCGCCACCATGCGGTCGAGCTGCACATGCTGCCCTTTGTACACCTCCGACATGCCGCCGTGCCCGATGTGTTCAAGCACGCGATACTTGCCGAGGGTTTTGCCGATCAGAAAGAGAACGCTGCTCACATTGCCCCCACGTCCCTGCAAAATGCCCCAAAATTCAACGGCGCGTCAAACGCGGTGTCACAACTATCACCATGAGTATCTATTCAGGCTAGTCAACCTGGCGAAGCAACTTATTCCCTATCGTAGGTTTAGCGCGGATTTTGGTATGCACAGTGCTCTTGGATGGTATGTATCATCCCCAAAGTCCCATTCGCAACCTGGCAAGGGCGGCTGAATAGTTATCACCATTATACCCGCGAAAACGCCCGAGACAAGAATCGCCTATCAAAAGTCTGGTATAATTCGGGCATTATGGCGCTACTTTCGATATCCAATTTAGCCAAATATTTCGGTCCGGACGAGATTTTCACGCAGATTTCCTTCGACGTGCACCAGGGTGACTGTATCGCGCTGGTGGGCGTCAACGGCTGTGGGAAAAGCACCCTGCTGGACATCATCGCCGGGGTGCAAGAACCCGACGCCGGGACGGTCAGTCATGCGCGCGACCTCCGCCTCGGCTATCTGCCCCAGATTCCAAACTTCACGGCAGAAGGGACATTGTGGGAAGCGATGGCCGCCGTCTTTGCCGATCTGCAGACGCAGCAGGCGGCACTGCACCGGTTGGAAGAGCAGATGGCTGCGCCCAACGAAGCCGAGCGCGAGGCGGCGCTCGCCCGTTACGGCGTCCTGCTGGACAAATTCGAACGCGCGGGCGGTTTCACCTATGAGACACGCATCGGGCAAGTCCTCGGCGGCCTGGGATTTAGCACGGCCGAGTTCACCATGCCAACGGCGCATCTCAGCGGCGGCGAACAGACGCGCGCTTTACTCGCCCGGCTGTTGTTGGAGGAACCCGATCTGCTACTGCTGGATGAGCCGACCAACCACCTCGACCTGGAAGGCATCGAGTGGCTGGAGGAGCAGCTCCATGGTTGGAAGGGGGGTCTCATCGTCGTGGCGCACGACCGTGAGTTTCTGGATACCGTCGCCAACCGCGTGATTGAGATGGAATTCGGTCACATTGACGCTTATCGGGGTAACTACACGGCTTATGTCCGCCAACGCGCCGACCGTCGGCATCAGCAGCAGGTCGCTTTCGAGACCCAACAGCAGGAGATCGCCAAAACTGAGGATTACATCCGCCGCTATATGGCCGGGCAGCGCACAGCGCAAGCCAAAGGGCGGTTGCGCCGTCTGGAGCGCGTGGAACGGCTGGAACGCCCGCTGGAGCAGCATCACATCCATATTGATTTGCAAACCACACTGCGCAGTGGCGATCTGGTACTCGGCTTATACGATCTGCAGGTCGGATATACGCCGGAGGCGCCGCTGATGACGGTCGCAGAAGCCGAAATTCGCCGCCATCACCGTGTCGCGCTGGTCGGCCCGAACGGCTCCGGCAAAACGACGCTACTGCGCACGATTCTGCACGAGATTCGTCCTCTGCACGGGCGGGTGCGCCTCGGCGCGGCCGTGCGCAGCGGCTATTTTGCGCAGGTACAGGAGCATCTGGTCGCCGGCAAAAGTGTACTCGATACGCTGCTCGAGGCGGGTATGACTTCCGTCGCCGAGACGCGCAATTTCCTGGCGCGCTACGGCTTTCGCGGTGACGACGTTTTCAAAGACGTCGGCGTGCTCTCCGGCGGGGAACGCGCGCGGGTCGCGCTGGCGATTCTGACGCTGGAAAAAGCCAATTTTTTACTGCTGGACGAACCGACGAACCACCTGGACATCCCCTCGCAGGAAGTGCTGCAAGACGTTATCACCCATTTCAATGGGACGGTGCTCCTGGTCAGTCACGACCGCTATCTCATCCGCGAAGTCGCCACGCAGGTGTGGGCCATCGCCGACAAAACGTTGCACGTCTTCGAGGAAGGATACGCCGCCTATGCCGCGTGGCATCAAGCGTACCGCAGTGGCGGCGGAGCGGTGAACGCGCAGAAACGCGAAGAAGAAGCGCCGGCCCGCCGTGAAGCCGGGCGTTTAGCCGAACGCGAACGCGAGCGGGCGTTGGCCCGCCAGCAGAAACAACTGGAGAGCCTGGAAACACAAATCCACGTCCTGGAGACACGCATGCAGGAACTCACCACCGCCCTGGATGCCGCCGGACGCACCCAAGACGTTGCCCGCGTCGCCAAACTCGGCGCGGAGTACCACCACGTCGAAGCGGAACTCAATCATTTGCTGGAAGAGTGGGCGGTTGTAGCGGCGGCGGGGGAGTAGGAAGTAGTGTAATGAAATATGAAATAGACGCAGATTCTCACCCCATCACTCCGTCACCCCGTCCCCCACTCTCTCCCTCTCCCTATCGCATCGGGCTGACGGGGAACATCGCCACGGGCAAGTCTACCGTCGGGCGGATGTTGGCCGCGTTGGGCGCGGAGGTCATCGACGCGGACCAGATTACGCACGCCGTGTTGGCGCCCGGCGGCGCGGCCTATGATGCCGTCGTTGCGGCATTCGGCGTGGATATTCTGGCCGCCGATGGTGCCATCGACCGGGGCAAACTCGGTGACATCGTCTTCAGCGCTGCAGAAGCCCTGGCGCAGTTGGAGCAGTTGACCCATCCGCCCATCATCGCCCTCATCAAGGAGCGCATCGCCGCCAGCGCCGCGCCCGTCGTCGTCGTGGAGGCCATCAAGCTGCTGGAAAGCGGCCTCGCCGACGACTATGATGCCATCTGGGTGACGACGTGCCCGGAGACGGCGCAACTCAAGCGCCTGATGCAATCGCGCCATCTCCCATGCGACGAAGCCCTGCGCCGCATCCGCGCGCAGCCGCCGCAAGCCGAGAAGATCGCCCGCGCCGATGTCGTCATTGATACCGGCGGCAGTCTCGACGCAACCCGCGCCCAGGTCAGCGCCGCGTGGGAAAACAGATAACTTCAGACCAGGCAGGTTTACAAAAGCGCATCTCCCGATCCGTTTCATCCGTTCAATCCGTTGACGCGAAGGAGATCCAGATGAAAAGCGAGACAGCCAGCATTACGGTTCTCATCGCCGACGACCACGAAGTGGCGCGGGAAGGCGTGCGAAAAATGCTAGCAGACGCGCCAGACATCGAGAGCGTCGGGGTGGCGGAAGACGGGACGGCAGCACAGCAGTTGGCGGCGCGGTTGCAGCCACACATACTGCTGCTGGATTTAGTGATGCCCGGGCCGCGACCGGCGGAGATCGTGCTGTGGGCGCACACACACTGTCCCGAGACTGCCGTGTTGGGGCTGACGGCGCACGACCGCGACTACTACCTGGCACAAATGCTGGATGCAGGCGCCGCGGGCTACCTGGACAAAGGCGCGCGGGCGCAGTAGTTGATCGAGGCCATTCGCGCGGCAGCAGTGGGCCAGGAGCTGTTCACGCAAGAGCAGCAACGGCGGGCGGGCGCGTGGCGGGCAGAGGTGCTGGCGCTGTGGGAAAGTCTAACGCCGCGTGAGCGAGAAGTGTTGGGGTTGATCTGCCAGGGGCAGAGCAATCAGGAGATTGCAGCACAACTTCAGATTGTCAAGAAAACGGTAGAGCAGCACGTTAGCGAGGTACTGGGTAAGCTGGGCGTAGCTTCGCGGACCGAAGCTACGCTGTGGATGCTGAACTCCGGGTTGAAGAGATGTCGAAACGTAGTAGGGAAATCCTCCAGATAAAGATAGGGGTTTTCCCTGATGACAACGTCTGTAGCTATGAATATAATTATATCAATGCTTGTATAGACACATAAACTGTTAGTGTAAACTATCTGTAAGCATTTAGTACAGGAACTATACCATAATTTCAGAACATAAACGAAAGAAGAGTGCAAAATGCCTTACCGATTTCAGCTACTCAAATTTGTCTATCGAGTTTTTCTCTCGTTGACACTAGTAGCGATTGCATCGCCCCTTGCTAGCGCCCAAGCTTTGCGCTCAGGTTTCTTGCCTGAAGACATAGAATCTATCCTGACCGACTACAGCCAATATTTAGTGAACGGGACAACCCCACATAGGTCATTGTATTCATCACAAATTCTAACGTTGATTGAAGAAAGAAGAGAATACTATAGAGAATTCTTTGAGAAGGGGTTACACTCAAATCTGGATAGCATAGATGCGCAGTTTGTAATTGATGACACTGCCAACTTTTCTCAAAAAGCAGATACATACAATTTAAAATTAACAGAAATCATTACAATGAATGGACGACCGATCAATACTCGTGCTGAAGAGTATCCTTTGATACAGGCCGCTAAATGGGCATGGGCGCAAGCGAATAATCCCCATGTCAGAATCGCTCTTGAAGAATATATCACAAATACGAAAGATGCGTTTGACGAAAGTGTTTTGAACGAAGTGCAAATCGTGTTTGTGTTAAGACATAATATTGAGATGAGAGCAAAAAAAAGGCAGTTGCAAATCGTTAGCGATGAATTTACTGAACAGATTTAGCGGGCATACCAATGACCGCCTCCGTTATGCGTGGTCTACCTCCTTAACCATTTATCGGCATGTTAAAAACTACGTGCCCTAAAGTATTAGAACACCTAGGAGAATTCTGCTGTACCAAAGAAGAGGGCAGAATCCTCTTTGTCATAATATTGGCTGCTTAATCGTGATTGTATTCTGGAGGAAGTATGCACAGTATCAGGCACATATATCGCCCTATAGTTCTAATCATGCTTGTCATATTAAGCACGGCGTGTGCGTCCGCGAACAATCAGCTAGAACTGGAATCTACTCCTCCCATTGTTATCGCGTATTTGGAAGGAAATACCATATTATTTGAATGCCTAAACGACGGTGACTGTTTTCCTAACATTGATATTAGTGATTATGTGAAATCAGACATCTCTTCCCAACATATTGGCCTCGTTTTTCATGCTGCTTCCTCAAGCATCTTTGTGACTTTGTGGGACAGTACCTCCTTCCAGCTTTTACGTCTCAACCCTGAGATAGGGAAAGTCAATGTTGTAGACTTGCCAGATGAAATCAATCCTGGCTTCATAATGATTGCTTCACATGACAAGATAATACTGGCTAACAGGATCGGTGAAGATAACATCTGGATAATCAAAAACAACCTCACTACAGAAAAGGTGAGTTTACCATTAGGCGGACAAACTGCTGGGATTGCCACTCTTGTTGAAGTATCCCCCTCGAATATTATCGCCGTGAATGGAAGCCTCATAGAAGAAGACAGAAAACTTTTCGCCGAAGTTTTCATCATCAATACTGATTCAGGAACATTCACGCAAAGGTTACTTGAACTTACCGGTCTTCAGATATCATCAGGGCCGAGTGAAATACCTCAGGCAGGGAGCAAGTATGCGTTCAGGGTCGTAAATGTTAGCCCGGATCTGAAGCAGCTATACGTTTTTTATTATCACTATGAAACCGGTGACAAAGCCAACCTAACTTTAGCGATGTTTGATACACAGAATCTCCAAGAAATCGCCTCTACAAAAAATGAGCAATGCATTAATTTAATGGCGGGGTACTCACAATATCACAACGTGATCTATTCGAGCCGAATGGATACGGAAGGAAATGCTAGAGCGACATTGATTAATATGTCTGATCTTACCCCCATTGTCAATCTGTCAGAAATAATACCAAATGAGATGAGTAGAAGCATAATCATTGCGCCATTTGGCGATTATTTCCTGGTGGGGACACAAAATAGTGTAATTCTCATATCGCAAAGCGGCAAAATTCTTAAGAAATATACATTGCCACAGGAGTGGATGAATCGAGATTATACAATCATGGAATATAGAAGGTAACACATTGGCAGTATTTTTGGGATAAGCTCACAGATCGATCAACAGCGTTAACTTGTGAACTGGGAATTCTTATGATCGTCGTCTAAAGCTCAATTTAACGACAGGATGCCGCTTGGTCTTAACATCAGGCGGCGTTTTGTTGTGGAGATATTGCACCCGGAAGGAGCCGTAGTACAATGGTTGACAATTCGCTGTTCTCAAAGGAGGCGCCAATGTCTATGCTGAAACACATCTTGAGTGCCTTTGCCATCGTCGAACGTATTCTCCGCGCGCGCACGGCGTACTTTACCGAAATCGGCCAGAACCAGGACTTGCCGGACAAAATCCTGCACCTGCTCATCCTCATCGCGCTGGGGTTCAGCGTCTTCGGCGGCGTCGCGGCGTTGAGCGGGCGCGCGCTGGGGCCGGCGCTGTGGGGCATCGTCAAGCTGCCGGCGCTGTTCCTCATCAGTGGTCTGATCTGCCTGCCGACGCTCTACTACTTCAGCGTGCTGTTCGGTTCGCGGCTGCGTTTTTTGCAGATGATTACGCTGATCCTCACCTCGCAAGCCGTTGCGGCGGTGCTGGCGCTGGGCGTCACGCCGATTAGCCTGCTCTTTCTGCTCAGTGGCACCGACGCGGCCTTCCTCGTCCTGCTCAACATTGGCGCGCTGGCCCTGTGCGCCGTATTGGGCCTGATCTTTCTCGTACAGGGCACCCTGTATGCCAACGAAAGCGAGCCGCCGGAGCGGATGACGTTCGGCGGTTGGATCAAGCTGTTCGCGCACGGCGGGGTGCGCTCGCTGGTGCTACTGGGTTGGCTACTGCTCTACGGTCTCATCGGCGCGCAGCTCAGCTATGCGCTGCGCCCGTTCTTCGGCGTCCCGCTGGAAGGCCATGATTTCTTCAGCAGCATCGGCCATGCCGTATTGCGGCTGTTCGGCGCCAGGTGAATTCAAGAAAGTTGTCGATGATGTTTTACACCAACAGGGACAAAATTCTAACTGCAAATCACACGAATTTTCGCTAAGTTTTAGAATTCGCGTCGATTGGCGAGATGAATGGTTTGCTTTGAGAGGAGGCTTACCCGTGACCGAAGAAACTGAATCCGTATCATTGTCGTTTGATAGGACGGCGCACGAAGCCACTATCGTAGAAACACCCACGCCGCCCCACCCCATCGCTGCTCCCACACCCGCCGTCGAAATCATCCCCACCTGGCTGGAACTGCACGGTTTCTGGCGCATCTTCACGATGTCGGAGTGGATTATGCGTGACCGGCTGAGCTTCTTCGAAGAAGTCCGCACACACCGCGACCTCGGTGCGAAGTTGCGCAGCATGGTGCTCAGTTCCTTGTTCTACCTGGCGCTCTTCGGCGTCGTGCTCGGCATGTCGCATAGCTGGCAGCAGGCGCTGATGTCGGCGATCAAGCTTCCCATGCTGTTTTTGGTGACGTTGTTGATCTGCCTGCCCACGCTCTACTTTTTCAACCTGCTGTATGGCTCGCAGTTGACATTCCAACAGACCACGGCCCTGATGATGGCCGCCGTCACCATCACCGGGGCGCTTAGCCTCGCTTTCGCTTCGATTGCACTCTTTTTCTGGCTGACGATAGGGGAACAGTACACAATTCTCATCCTGCTCAACGTCGGCATTCTGGGGATCAGTAGTTGGTGGGGACTGTCGTTTTTGCGCCAGGGGATGCACCACGTCCAGCGCCATGCCATGGAGGTGCGCCAGGGTCGCATCCTGATGATGTGGCTGGTGATTTACGCCTTCGTCGGCACGCAAATGGCGTGGGCGTTGCGCCCGTTCTTCGGCGTGCCGGATGAACCGTTCGTCGTCCTGCGTAGTGACGGAGGCACGTTCGTGGGCAGTATACTCACAGCGCTCGGCTGGCTGTTGCAGAAGATCTTCGGCTATTAAAGAGTCCCGGCATCGGGCGAGTCTCAAGGGTCGTCCCCCACCTCTGGCGGAGCCGCTGCCCGGTTACGACAGGCGTCGGCGTAGCGCCGTGATGCTATCGCAAAGAGCCAGACGGCGCACGTCTCCCATCCTTGCCAGGTGGCAGACGTGACTTTGGGGATGGTGCCTAAGGTGCTGACACTTCGAGCACATAGGTGCTGACTCTCTCATCTCCCTACCTCCTTTTCCCCCGTTGGCGGGGGAGAAGGAGGTGAAAAAGTGGGGGTGTGGAGGGCGGCTTCGCCGCCCTCCACACCCCTTACAAAAATCCCCCTTCCCTGGAGGAAAGGGGGGCAGAGGGGATAAGCTCATAGAAACACGAATATCTCGTCATCCCCAAGCGCCTGGCATACCAAAATCTGCGCCAAACCCCGTATAGAGAATAAGTTGTTTCGCCTCTCCAGGTTTTCGAGCCGCTCAGGGGGGTATATCCCCAGGGGGCTAGCTGTACTAAAGCGAGTTTTTCAGCCGAGTCAGTTATAGCATCTTGATTATGGCCTGCTCTTCACCATGGCCTCATAGCCTTGCCTCTTTGCTTCACTATGTTACAATACGTCCGAGAGAATATCCATCCAGCAAAGCGCCACCTTCTTCACCCCCTATCCTGTCCACCAACCACATCCAACTTAAAATCGGAGGACACCTTTTATGGAACCAGAACCGATTCGTTTGCTCATCGCTGATGACCACCCGGTAACGCGTGCGGGCATTCGTACCGTTTTGAGCGCCGCTCCCGATATTTGCATTGTGGGCGAAGCGCAAAACGGTCAGGAAGTGCAAGCCTTGGTAAGTCAGCTCCACCCCCGCATCTTGTTGCTCGATCTGCGCATGCCCGAGACGCACCCGGCCGAAATCGAATGCTGGGTGCGCACCCATGTACCCGAAACGATCACCCTCGTCTTGACCGCTCACGATCATGATGCCTACCTGTCCAGTATGATGGAGGCCGGCGCCGCCGGTTTCCTGGCCAAAAGCGAGTCGGCCGAAAGACTTAGCGCCGCTATTCGCCGCGCGGCCAGTGGGGAAATTCTCTTCGATGATGCACAATGGGTACGGGCTTACCGCTGGCGCCGGGATGCCGGTGAAAAGTGGGAAAGCCTGACCGAGCGTGAACGCCAGGTGCTCCAATTGCTGATACAAGGAGAGGATAACAAGGCCATAGCTGAAAAGCTGTGTGTGACGTCCAAGACGGTGGCCTACCACATCACGAACATTTTGAGCAAACTGGACGTGACCTCACGCCAAGAAGCAGCGACATGGGTCCATACGCATCTGCCTGCGGATCTGGAAAAAATACCAGGGTAAAAGCTGGTATTTTTTCCAGTTGACACAGCAGTCAGAATTGTTATATGATAACTTCATTACAGGAGTCAACCCAAGAAGTAAACAAACGAAAGGGGGTTAGAAATGCAAAAGTGGAAATTGATTTCAGTTTTCGTGTTGTTGGGGTTATTGTTGAGTAGCGGAATCAATATAGCCTTGGGTCAAGTGAATGGGTTCGGGCAAAACAAGCAAGAGAGTAAAGCCTTTTCCTTGCGAACAGAGGCCGTTCATACAGCATTAGCCCACAACGCCTTATTCGATTGTGCAAATTACTATCCGGCTGGTGATGCTATTCTTCCCACTGAAGAGCAAATTTTCCACATAAACCGTGAGATCAAAATTACACCTGATGATGGAAAAGACTACCGAGGGGCTGTATGGTCGCCCGATGGCACGGCGATTGTATTTGTCGCACCAACTGATGAACAAAGGCCCATACAAGCCAATGATGCCTTACCCTCCGATGATGAAACTCGGCTCATGGCTGTAAGCAAAAATGAGTTGCTACTTTATTTCCCAGGACAAGACATTTGGGAACCGATCGCCTCTGATGGAACCCGCCCCGTATGGAGTGCAGATAGTCATAGCATTTACTATATGGCGGGGGTCGATTTGATGAAGTTCAATCTAACCAACAAAACAACCAACCGTACTGAGTTGAAAGCGCCTGACACTGGAAATGGGCTACTATTCAGCCGCCCTCTGTCAGATGGCCGGCTGTTAGCGCCACGGCATCCCCACACCCCATTAGTAGTACAGGGCGGGGTTAGTGCTTTAGCTCAGATAGAAGTCGCTGAAAACGATTACGTGTTACTTTCTCCAAGTGAGGATAATGCTGTCGTGACCTATGGATCCAACACCTGGAAAGGAGAATTTACACCAAGTGTCGCAGTTCTATATCATTCAACAAAGGGCACTATTCCTCTCTTCAAGAACTGTCAATACTCAGCTTTGGAGACAGTATGGTCGCCCGATAGTAGTCGCATTGCTTATCCTGTTCACAGCAGCCAACCAGAAATTCGGATATACGATATTGAATCCGGTCAAATCCACATCCCAATCCGCCTGGACGGCTTCGATCAGCTAAGTGGTCTATCTTGGTCGCCGGATGGCCGTTTCCTTGCTTTTACTCAGGGAGATGGTCGTTCCCAGTCACGTTCAATCGGGATAATTTCAACGGATGGAACAAAACAGCAGACTTTGGTTTATGATGGATTACTGCCTAACTGGTCTCCTGATGGTCAGTATATTCTGTATGCCCGACCTGCCAGCCATCAAACCTTAGACTGGTATTTACTCGATATCACTACGGCTAAAAGATAGGAGGTATCAGCGATGAAAAAATACCGTCCTCTGTTCATGGGGCGTTCTGCTTTTTTTAATCTGGATAGGCATTAGTTCTCCTGAAAGAACACAGGCTTTGATCCCTTCTCAGAATCATCGCCATCGGTACATTCGTCCAGATTACACATACGCCTACTATGAAACAAGCAAAGAAGATTACATCAAGAACACATTACCCAATGAATGGGTAGCCAGTTGGGGGAGTGACGCGTTGAAGGCAGGCGCAGTGATTATTCGTAGCGGTGTATACTGGCGTGTGAACCGGTCTGTGCTCAACAGCCCATGGCCAAACAACAATTGCTATCAAGGAGGATCGGGGAGTACACTGTATTATCGAACGGTACCAACATCCAGAGGAGGGCAAGAACAATGGCTTCCAGGTAGCAGTCAACCTTCAACGAATACTGCTACAAATGATACCGCAGGTTATCATGCCGAACGAATCAGCCAACCATCCGGACGGCCTGATAAGCTAGTCGGCCTGCGCTATAACAGCACTATTCAAAATCGAACAAACAACACAACTGGCACATGGCTACAGCGTATCCGGTATGCTTATGTTGGCTCGGGTGCTCCAGGATCTCCCTTTAACCCGAATAAGGAATGCAGTCAGTCAGACAGCCAAACAAGTACAGATCCAACCTACCCAAACAATTAACCTACGCAAGAGCACACTTGACTTGACCTGATCTGGTTAGGCGCGCCCTATATCTGGATACTGAACTCAAACAAGCGAGGTCATATGATGTATAAAGCTTTTCAAGTCATCCTGGTTATTTTGTTGTTGTCAGCCTGTGTAGGACAACCGCCAGTCGGGACGCCGGCAGTCACATCCACCGCCAATCCTGAAACGCCCGTCTCGGAATACAAAGAGGCCGGGCTTTGTTTTGCCGTAGAGACTCCTGACGACTGGAATACGGATGGTGTAGCAGGCGGCTTTGCTACTTTTACACCGGCAACAGGTGAGGCAACGTTCAATATCGCCAACGTAGCAATGGAAGAAACGACTCTGGAACAAGCCCTGGCCGAGGTACAGCGCGGTCCTTTAGGCCCGTACATCGAGGAGGTTCAGGATTTCACGGTTGGCGGGCAACCAGGGCTATGGATAAATTTCGCGCCAGATGCCGAGTTCCACTTTGTCGTTCTCGTGATTGCGCCGGATTGCGGAGATGGTCGCCATAGTCTATTCATTTCGGCAAAGGTAAAAGACAGAAAGGATTTCGAGACCTTTCTCAATCAGATACGCTTTTTATGATTAAACCCACATCCAATAGCCTGGCGGGAGGCCCTATCCAGACAGTTCTGTACAACAGGGGATAGGGCAATTTTTGTTGCACTTCGACCGGGCATTTTCTACCGTACATTAACCTCACTGCGTAAAGGTTGAAACCGGAACAGGACTTG
>DAOOGN010000102.1:0-14403 GCA_035415725.1 Anaerolineae bacterium
ATGTGCCCTCCCCAAAGTCCCGTTCGCCACCTGGCAAGGGTGGCTGAATAGTTACAATTTTTGTAGGGTGAGGCTGGGATGGGGCGGCGAATGTCCCTCCCACCCCCGCCAAACCTTCGTCTATGGGTTTAATATGGAACCGTCAGGTGGAACGTCACGCCCTCGTTGAGCGCACTCTCGATACGCAGCGTCCCGTCCAACAACCGCACCCGCTCACGGATGTTCCGCAGGCCATACCCTTTGCTCACCTGGAGCGTTTCCATACCGATGCCATCGTCGGAAATAGTCAAGTCCAGCGCATGTTCGCCGTATTCCAACTGCACCTTCACCCCGCGTGCGCGGGCATGGCGTGCGGTGTTAGCCAGGGTTTCGCGCACGATCTGAAAGATGTGCCGCCGCCGTTCCATCGACAGAATTTCAACCGGCGTGCCGCTAATCGTCAATTCGGTTTCCAACAGGGTGTTGATGTGAAAATCACGCAATAAACGCTTGATGCCTGAGGGGAGATCGTCATCCGGCATATCACTGCGCAGATCGAAGATATAGCGCCGGATGTCCTGGATCGTCTCGTTCAGGTTATCCATCACCCGCCCCAACTGTGCCTGGGCGCGCATGGGATCGGAAGGGATGATTGGCTGCACGCTTTCCAACAGTAAGCCGGCGGCATAGATGGATTGGATGATCCCATCGTGGAGGTCACGGCCAATACGTTCACGGTCCACGGCCAGCGTTTGCAGACGCTCTACTCCTTCGATCCAGCGCTCGGTCTCCAGTTGCAGAGTGTTCAACGCGCGGTTGATGCCGAGTGTCAATGCCGCCCCCACCAGGACCCACACCCATTCCGTGAGCGCCGGCGCCATGCCACGCATCCACCAGGGCCAATACAGCAAGTGCAAGAGGCCGAATGTACCCGCCGCCACCTCCACCAACTGTAAATACGGTCGAATACGTTGCCGCAGTGTCACCTCCAGCGTTTGATAACTTTGGCGGCGCACCCCGATCGCGGCCAGGAGACCGCCGGCGAAACCGAGCAAGGCATGCGCAAGGAGGGTCGTAACCTGAATCACCGTCTCGCGCTGAACGGGCAGCGCCACGTAAGCGCCAAGGGACGAGATCACCCACACCACATTCAGCCCTACCAGCCAACGCCGCCCCTGCATGGGTCCGGTTTCTTCTGAAAAAAAGGGCTGGATGCCGAATGTAATCAAGCAAATGTAGCTCATCCCTGACAACACGGGACGGACGAACCCGGGAAACAGGGGCACCGGCGGCGTCATGGCGGCAAACAGGTCATTCCAGGCGACAACGGCCTCGCCGAGGGCGAACAATCCCATCCAATACAGCCGTCGCGCCAACAAAATTCGCCGGCTGTGGGATTGAAGAGAAAAGACCGTCAGGCCTAACGTAAAAAAAACCAGTCCGTGTAAAAAACGTCCCAGAACAACTACACCGTTCATGGATTCTTGCCTACACTTGATGACCTTTCGTTTGCCATGTACCCAGGAAGTATACCATAGGCGGAATCAAGGCCAATAGGTCGCCGTCCACTCCTCCAACATTTCCGCCGTGGCGTCGACCAGGCGCCACTCTTCGCCGGTGCGCGTCGTCTGCCATTCCATGTTCCAGAGACGGCCTACAATCACGCCGCCCTCGTTATCCCAGGATGTGACCATCGCCGCGACACGCGCGCTCATTTCGGTCTCCGTATCGGGGATGAGGTGAACGCTTCCTACTCTCACCCGGATGGTCGTTGCAAACCCGTTCGCCCACATCTCGTAAGGGCGGTCATCGCGGGGCAACAGCAAGTTGTACGCGCCCGGCAGGTCACGGTCGTTCAATGCCAGGTAGAATGCAATTACGGCGTATTCAGGCTTGTGGGTGGGATACGTGTGGGGACGATCCAGGGAATACCAACTGTAACAGTCGGAGGTCCATCCATAGGTGTGCTCTTCCCAGGTATGGATCACGTACCAGGCCAGGCTGGGCGCGCTTCGCTCCCGGTAGCCTTCCCAAATTTCCTCCTCGAGGTCGCCATCGGCATCGACGAAACGGACGCCCGCGTCGCCGGAGAAAAAACCCAGGCGGCGATAACCGTCCGTATCCCAGACGTAGAGATGGAGCAAAGTCTCGTTTTTCTCGGCGTGGCCGAAGATGGCGATCTCCGGCAAGCCGTCGGCGTTGACATCGCGCACCTCAACCTCGCACGTAGCGTACTCGCCCAATCCGACGTCGGGCACGCCGGCCTTGGGGAACGCCGGTTCCAGAGGATAAGAGACGTCGCCGTCAAGGACGAAGGCACTCAAGCGGGGGGGGGTGGTCGGCTGTTGGAATACGGCCAGCCATTCAGGTGTGCCGTCGGCGTCAGTATCCTCGTAACGCAGACAGAGCAATGCCGCGTCGCCAAGGCGCGTCTGGACAGCCGCCAGTCCGGCGCGGGCGACGTTGTCCGCCGCCGCGGCATCGGGCGTGGGGACGGGAGTGGCCGTCGGCGTGAGTGTCGGGGGCGGCGTGGATGTTGGGGGCGGCGGCGAAGGAGTCAGGGTCGCGGTTGGCGTGGCAGTTGACGCCGTCAGAAACGGCGTCATCGAGGCACAAGCCGGGGCAAGGATCGTTATGCCCAGAACGATAGAAACCAGCAGACAATGTTGGAGTTTCATTACTATCCCTCTCCTCTTTCCCCCGTGCCAACGCGAGGGAAAGAGGACTTTTTTGGTGGTTTTTTGCAGGCGGGCGCAGCCCGCCTGCAAAAAACCCTTATTTTTTTCTCCCCCTCCCCAGCGAAAACGCTGGGGAGGGGGCAGGGGGAGGGGCGAAAGCCACGGATCACAAAGGTTCGTCCATGGCCGTCTAGATAATTAGCGCCAGGCTGAGCCGTTACGCGATTTGAAAGATTATGGCCGTGAGTAGTATATTCAACGCACAGGGCGCGAAGCTGTAGCAACTTCGCGCCCTGTCGCGGCACTTAAAATCGCAATACGGCATACCCTGATGAGAGAAAACGTCCTGTCAGCGGACGTCAACGATTATGCTTTGCGGAGCCGGCGGGCCGTAAAGAACACGCCGACGAGCAACACGGCGGCGGCTACCAGGGCCATTTCACCGAGTCCCGTTTCAGGCGTTTGCCCGGTCGTTCCACCGGTGGCCGGACGGGGGGTAGCACCGGCAGCCGACGCTTTGGTCGGCGTTGGAGCCGGCGTATTGGTACGGCGCACGCGCGGCGTGGGCGTCGTGACGCCTTCCGCGGAGCCGCCGGTTGCACCCGCTTCACCCTCTGCCGGTGTCGCCGTCGGCCCAATGACGGGCGTAGGCGTCAATGTGGGCGTAGGTTTCGGCGTATTCGTCGGCGCCACCGTCTCCTCTGCCGTCGGGGGTACTTCCTCCGGGGTGGATGTGGCGACAAGAGTCGCTTCTGCCGTAGGCGTTTCGGTCGTGACGCCTGACGCGGCCTGCTGCGCTGCACGCTTCATCTGCGGGTTGATCACTAAGGCCCACACCCCAAACGCCACCAACGCTAGGACAAGCAGTCCGCCCATAATGGCCACAGCGATAAGAAAGGTTTTATTTTGTCCTCCCCCGGCGCTCTGCTCCGCCGGCTCCTCCTCTTCCTCGAAGGCAGCTTCTGCTCCTAAAGTATCAAACAGGTCATCCGACATGCGTTTTCCTCCTTGTTTGGGCTGCGACCTTAAGCGTCCGATAACCCCATTTATCCCCCCACCGGTTCATACGCGATTTTGCCAGGCGAGTTGACAACTCATCCTCCAGAAAAACACGGTTGGGATGTATTATAATGATATTGTATACAAATTTTGTAAAAAATGCAAGTTACACTTTGATAACAAAAACGTAATGCGCAAGAAAATCTTAGTTCGACGTCTTACGGTCAAAGCAAACGTTCCAGATTCATAAACGGGATCAGGGCGAATTCTTTACCGCCGAAATCTACCTGCACCCCCGGCAGACGTGCCCCGGTCTCCAGTTGGATCATGGTTGTGGGGATATTCGACACGACCCCTGATACCCCGGTGTACGACCCACGCAAGACCCGCACCCGGCTGCCCACGACCAGGGGGGACTCCGGGTTGATCGGCGGGGCAGACTGCGCCGGCATCGGCACGACGACGTAGGGACGTTCAGCCCGCCAACGATGGCGGAGCCGTCCGCCGACGGCTGCTTCACGGCCATCCAGCGAGCGCAACAGATCGAAGTACACCTGTGACATGGGCGCGGCACCGATCCCTTCCGTCGCCACGACAGGGAAATCCACCGCCTCGAGCCGCGGGATCATGGACGGGGCAACACTGCCAACGATGATCCCCCGCACTTGCATTTCGACGGCCTGATCCAAGGCTTCATCATCCAGCCGCGATCCCCCCACCACGATGGCTCCTTGAGAAGCGGCGTCGATATTTTTGACGCGAATAGGCTGGCGCGGAGCGCGTACCACCACCCGCAGCACCCCATAAGCCTCTTCCCCGTTTCCCCAGCCCATTTGCATCCACGCACCGATGGTCTCAATCACGACGCCTTCATTGGGCAACACTTCGACCACCAGGCCAGGGACCAGGGCGGCCAGGGAAACCCCCTGAGGTTGAGCTTCCACCAACAGCCGCCCACGTCCACTTCCCACGATGGAGCCGTCAATCGGGGCGCGGCACACCTGCCCACCGACCCCTCCCCGCGAGGCCAGGATGTCACCGGCGGCAACGGTATCACCGCGTTTCACTTTCAAATAGGGTTTTATCTTCTTCACCGGCAGATTAAGCTCGCGCGCCACATCGACGATACGAAAATCGACCGGTTCTACGGCTTGGGCGACGATGTGGGTCGGTTCCACCGCTTCTCCCAACCGCACAATCACCTCACCCGGACGCGGCAAACGTCGGGCAATCCGCACCAGCGTCAAGGGATTGGCCATGCTGTAGGGAATAAACATCTCTTAACCTCCCACATCCCAAATCCATCCGTGGAGCGTGCGACGACGGTGATCAGGATCATCGGGCAACACCAGAGGACGTCCACGGGCATCTACCACCAGACCTACCAGCCCACCAATGGCCTGCACCTTGCCCCCGCGCCCCACTCCAAGCCCGACGTCAAAGCGGTGGTTGGGTCGCAGTTCCAGACTGGCCTTCTGCCCCGGCAACAACGGCCAGATTTCGATATCGCCATAACGCGCTTCGACATCCAACGTGCCACCGTCCTCATACGTGATGCGCATCCGCAGCACCACTTCGCCTGGACGCGCCTTACCCACCGGCGAGATCACCGTGCCCAGGGAAACAAGTGCCCCGGTTTCCAGAGCAGAGGCTGCCGCCAGCGGCTTGAGCCCCGCCACCGCCCCAAGAGCAGGCGCAGCCCGGTTCACGTCCAACAAGACGGTAGAAATGCCCGTCGGCTGCAAACCATCCAGCGCAACCAGAAGGGCCTGTCCAGGACGCGGCATGTGAACCAAGCCGCCGCCGGAGATGAGAAGCGGATCGACGTGCGGCATCATGCCCGGCGACGTTCCACTCTTGCCGACATCCCAGGTCGGCAAGGCTATCGCCAGCGCCGAGCGAAGCATTTCGCGCGCGATGGCCTGCTCGACCCACAGTTCGCGCGGGTCCTGGGGAACCGTCCAGGGGCGCAGTTCGCGGTTATAAAGCAGGGTCAACAGTTCCTCCTCTTCCATCTCCTCAGGCACCCATTGCAACAAAGCAGCGATGCCGTGCTCTTTGACCCAGCTCAGCGGGCCATACGCCACGCCTTTTCCGTAAACCGTGACATAGGGCCGCCCATCAAACGTCGCTGCCACGGTCGTCGTCGCTGCCCCGGCATCAACGCCCAGGACGCCGCGGTCAGGATTCTTTTCACGCCGGCACAGGTAATCCACCACCCGCGAGAAGGCCGTCGCCGTGGGCAATAAGGGCAGACGGCTCCAACTCATCAAAGTATCGGCGCCGGGAGCGGTTTTCAGCCGTTCTTCGATGTAATACTGTTCCAACGCATTTTGCGCCGGCCCCAGTTGTTCTGTGGCGGTGGTCGGATGGACGTTATCCACCACCTCGACGTGCGCGATATCACCCAGCAGCTTGATGATGTTGGAACGTAACTCGGCATTGCCGGCATAGAGCACGGTCGGACGCTGATCCTGTTCCAGCATGGAAGCTGCCAGGGCAATCGCGTCGGCGAGTTCCATGACCGGCCGCCTGGCGCCCCCATCAACGCCGCCCACCAGGAGCACGACGTCGGGGGAAACATCACGTGTGGTGCGCGCCCACGTTTCCTGCGGGGAGCTAAGGCTGCCTTCACGCGATAAAATGGCCTTGATGTCGGTGTACGTACCGGCCGCTGCGCGCCGCGCACTTTCCAGGCTCATCTCACGCACCAGCCCGGCGATCACCAGGCTCAGCGGCTCCGCCGCGCTCACGGTGACGACAAAAGCGTCTACTCCTTCCATGCCTTGCTGCGGCGTGATCAATCGCGCTGCCGAATAGAGGGTGCGCCCGGTGATTTCCTCCAACTGTTCGAGCGCCTGCACTACCCCGATGCCCAAATCGTGCCAGGGAGGATTCAGGGTCGTCAACGCTGCAGCCTGGGCCACGAAACGGTAACTGTCCTCGACTCTTTCCAGGAGGAGCAGCTTGGTAAAGACGGTGCCACAATCCGCGACGAGAATAGATTCTATGGTACGTGCATCGGCCATGCCTCAGCTCCCTATGAAAGAAAAGACCAGGCGGAATAACTCCGACCAGCGTTCAACCCACAGCGTCAAACCGGACGTGATGGCTCCGGCAAAGGCCGCCGCCAAAGCCACAATGATAAAAAATTGCCCGATGCGTTGCAGCCACCGCGTCGCAGGTTTGACTTCACCCTCACGCGCTCTGTCGCGGGGCGAAAACATCAGCAGCGCCGTCACCGTCCCTATCAGCATCACAACGCCCTGCAGCAACCCCCCGAAGCTTTCCAACGTCAGAGCGTTACCCGCGGCCTGAACTTGGGGGAAGACGGTTCCCAGCAAGGCTCCGGCTATGGCGACCGCCGCGCCGGTCCCCAAAAGGTATCCCATGGGGATATTTCCCAGGGCCGCAAAGCGTCCCAGCCATTGGGTGGAGGAAAACCCTTTGAAGAGCAGCAATATCCCCAAGAGCAGGGGAATAAAATAGAAGATTTTCACACCAGAGGATTCGACAGTACGCGCCTGGCCCAGCCAATCCACCCACAAAAAGCGCAGAGCCATCCCCATCACGTAGCCCGCACCACTGCCCACCAACAAAGCCAATACCCAGCGGTAGAGAACGTTGTCGCCGAGCAGGTAACTGAAGATAATGATCGTAAGCGCTGCGCCCACAATCAGGCCGATTAGATCAGGCATCCCTATGCCTCCCATCGCGTTAAGCGGCCCCCTTCTTGCCGCGCGCCAAATAGTACAGCAGGCCAAAAATCAACAGAGCTAGAGCAGCCCAATGGGTCAACAACAGGGCATCCAGTTGACGATTGAGAGCAGCGCTGGTCGAATTTCGCAGTTCACGATAGGCCACGACATCGGGGAAGCCGACCAGCCATCCGGCCACGAGCGGAGTTGCCAGGTAAGGCGACGCCAGCGGCCCGACTGAGGCACTTATGCCTATCCCCATCGGGAGCGAGACGCCGGAGTGCAAGGCGCCATTTTGCTCCACCCACCAACGCAAGCACTCTGTCCGTGCTGTCACCACAACGAGTAATCTGGCCTCTTTCAACCCTTCACTCAAAAAGACGGCCACTCCGCTGGACGAACCGGGCAAATAGATCGTCTGTGCCGATGACGGGGGCGCCTGCCCCGGCGTGACCAGTAACCCCTGCGCCAACGCGATGCCTTCCGGCAGGGTACTGACCATCACCAAATGGGCCTCTCTGGCTTGGAGATGCTCTACCAATGCTTTGGCGATAGGCGTCATTTCACCGGCTTCGGCAAGACCATACTCGACGGCAACGACCACTGTATCCCCCGGCTGTAAAGCCTCCATAGCTTCATAGAGATTCCCGATATGGGGTTGGTTGAGCGCCTGTGACATCCGCGTACCCGGCAAGAGGAATCCGGCGACGGTGACGGCCATCAATATCAGCGTGACGATCCAGCGCGTGGCCATTTCGCCCTCGCCGGAGCCGGCGCGTTGCTGCATCACCGGGCGTTGGATACTGCGCGGCTGTTCTAGCAGTTCTTGCCAGAGTTGCGCCTGCGCCATGACAGGTTCCGGGATCATGGGAACGGGAGCGGCCGCGAAATCCGCCGGCATATCCACGAGAGATCCGGGTGGCAGCACACCGGCGATGCCGGCCAGCGGGCCTTCCGTTTCGGTCACCGCCGGGAACAAGGCTTTTTCGGCCGCGTGTTCGGCGGTCGTAGCCGGCCGCAGTTCCTGCACCCAGTCGGGGATTTCAGCCTGCACTAACCGGCCAGTTGCACCCGGCGCTGCAGCGGGCGTCGTTGCTGCTTCAGGCAGTGGCGGCAACGGGCTGGTCCCCGGCGGACGTAGTTCCTGGAGCCAGGCCGGCACTTCGGCCCGCGCCAAACCCTCATCGGCAAGGGCCAGCTCTTCTTCAGCGGAAGGTTGAGCCGGCTCAACCGGCGTTAAATCTTTTAGCCAATCCGGCATAGGACTTTCTGTGGAAACAACTTCCGGCGTTTCAGCTTCGCCGAACAGGGACGTTTCCGCCTTTTCGACCGTCCTATCGACCTCGGTCTCTTCGGCAAAGGCCGGTGTAGCCGCCGTTGGCGTGGCGACTTCAGCCGGAGGTTGGATGTCTCTCAGCCAGTCCGGTACGGCTTCGGCGGTCGGCGCGGGCTGCGTCGGTGCAGAGGAAGGTTCCTCTTCGGGGAGTATCCCCACCAGCCAGTCCGGTACGGCTTCGGCGGTCGGCGCGGGCTGCGTCGGTGCATAGGGGGGTTCCTCTTCGGGGAGTATCCCCGCCAGCCAGTCCGGTACGGCTTCGTGCGCTGCTTCGGAGACAGAAGGCGTCGACGGCATCACACTTTCAGGAGCAAGATGTGGCACGGGCGGCACTTCTTCCGCTTCGACCGGTGACGGTGCGCCCTCCTCGCTCCCCTGCAACAACCAGGCGGGGAGTTCTTGTATCCCGGTCTCTAGGAACGGGGCAGGCTCATCAGCATTGGCGAGTAACCAGGATGGCAGGCTGTGCTGTTCCTGCGACTCACGGGCCGTTGGAGCATCGGCGTTGGCGAGCAACCAGGCCGGCATCTCTGCACCTGCTTCCGGCATATACGCCGCCGGCTCTGCGAAGCCCTCCGTCGAAGACTCGGACCATGGAGCGGCTTCTTCGTTCAACAGGGTACCAGGTGTCAGTTCCTCCGCGGTCGCGCCGGCAATCCAGTCCGGCAATTCCGCCATGGCCGGCGACTCCGGCGCTGCTGCCGGTTCGGGTGTCACCATGCCGGTAAGCCAGTCCGGCAGTTCGGCAGGCGCCAACATTTCTTCTGACGGCTCGACCGCGGCCTCTTCAGAAATATCCGGAGCTTCCGCCAGGATGTCGGACAGCCAATCCGGCGCTGCGGCGGGCGCAGGTTCTGCGCCCCCAGGCGCGGCTATCGGTTCGGCAGTGGACTCTTCCGTCAGTTCCAGCAGCCAGTCCGGCAATTCTGCCCCTTCAGGCGTCTCCCCGGCCAACGGTTGTCCCGTGGGGGATAAAGCCGCGCCACAGTAGAGGCAGACACGGCTGTCGTCTTGATTCATCTTGCCACATCGAGGACAACGGATCATGGTCACACTCACTCATCGCTATGCGGTCGGTCAAAGCCGAGGATCACTCGTAGACCGGTTAATGTGACGCCCAGGGCCACCCCTAGCATAAGCCCGCGCATCCCCCCCGTCGCCAGAGTGTCAACGCCCTGCCGGAGCGCCGCGAGCATATCCGGATAAAAACTATACGCGACAGTCGTCAACAGGACAATCGCCGCCGCGATCACGAAAATGACCCCACCGATGGTACGTCGCACGCGCATAAGGCGCATGCCGGCAACGATCAACGTCACCGCCGTCAACGCGAGCAGCGCCGATTCTCCGGGAACCAGGACACTATTCACCAATTGCTGCGTCCAGGCTCCTGCGGCACCTTGCCACAGCACCAGCGCCAAAGTTCCCAGGGCCGACACGATGACCAGAAGACTGGTAATTTTGTTCTTGCGCGCCCGGCTCAGGCGAAGTATATGCACACGCAAGAGACTCATGTACGCCAGGAGCAGTGCAAACACGGCCAGCACGGTTGCCCACCGCAGGAGAAAATCCCGCAACAGGATAAGAAAATCCACGGGCAGAAGATAACCCAACAAGACCAGCAGCCCCACGAGCATAGCCACGACGGTCGGGAGAAAACGTTTGAACATCTATGCCCCTCCCAACAATGAGATCAAGGCCGTGAGGACAATTCCGCCGATGACCAACCAGCGCAAAACATCCTGCGTTCCCAGGCTGGCGAAGTTGGCGGAGCGCTGCAACACTTCTGCCCCACCGGCAAACATATCCTCACCCATCACCAACTGCTCTGCACCCAAAGCGGGATACAGTGCTCCCAAGCCTTGAGGAGACGTCGTCCCGCCCATAGAATGGATGTTGCGTCTTTCCGCCGCTGCCGTCAGCAAAGTCGCCTCCTGGGTGAAAGCACCCAACACAATGTTCGAGCCTAAGCCGCCGTCGGCGAGGTAGGTGGCGGCCATCGCCGCATACGTCACCGGCGAGGCCGCTGTGAATTGCACCGTAACCGGTCGATAGAGGTCGGCGCTTCCAAGGCGGGCATAAGCGCGACGCATCCAATCGCTTGCCAGCAGGTAAAGCGTGGGGTCGCTCGTGGTGATGAGGGGAGGAGTATCATAGGCGGCGGACAGGTCAAGCAGTGCGTGCAGTCCTTGCAGGGCGGCCACCGATGTCATAGCCTCATCGCCGATCAGGCTACCATTGCCGATGGCAATGTGAATGGCTGCACCTTCCTCGGCCACGCGCCCAACCTCATCGCTCAGCGCGCGGAAAACAGGAAAAGAGCGTATTTGCGGCGGTTTGCTCCGGTAGCGTATGCCATAAACGGACAAGAGGATTATGCCGAGCAGGACAAATCCCAGGGCCAGAAGTTGCATCAGGGTTTGATTGAGCATCACTGTACCTCACCCTCGCGCAGATAGCGCTGGAGTTGCTGAAGCGCCTCCGGCTCTTCCAGAGCTTCGGCGAACGGCGCGAGCATCTCCTTGCCGAAAAATGGCGTCAACATCCACAGGATTTGTCCCCCGACAAATCCCCATAACTGAAGCACATCCAGGAGAGGGATCGCCGCCTCCGCAAGGCCATGTTCCCGGATCATAACGGCCCAACGTTCAATCTGTGCCGGAAGCAGATGTTCACCCTCCACGGCGTACTCCCCCCATCCCATGCGTTGTCCTGTCCCCATAAAGCGATAACGTCAGGTAAAACAAACTTTGAATTAGCTCAAGTTATGAGTATCTATTCAGGTTTGTAAACCTGGCGAAGCCACTTGTTCCCTCTAGCAGGTCCTGCGCAAATTTTGGTATGCCAGGTGCTCTTGGATGACGAGATACTCATGTTTCTATAGGCCCCATTCCCCCTGCCCCCCAGGAAGGGGAATTTTTGTGGAGGTGTGGCGGGCGGCGAAGCCGCCCGCCACACCTCCACTTTTTCGCCCCCTGCTCCTCTGCTTGTGGGGGAGAAGAAGGCTGGGGGATGAGAGGGTCAGCACCTATGGCCGCAGTGTCAACCCATGATGCACCTTCCCCAAAGTCCTACTTGCAACCTGACAAGGACGGCTGAATAGTTACATTTTAAGTTAGCTACAGTTATTGTATCACAACGCGGAAGGATGTGCAACTGAGGCTTTCATCAAAGAGCCCAAACAAAGGCAAATCGTGCTTGACAGACCCTACAATCACGCTATAATAAGCGCCGTTTAACGTTTACGGGCATTATCGTCTCGAGTCAGGAGGAAGCATTATGGCGAAGAAAAAAGGGGTTCGCGTTCTCATTAAGATGAAGAGCACCGAGAGTGGTCATATGTACTACACAGAGAAGAACCGGCGCAATGATCCGCAGCGGCTGGAGATGCGGCGGTATGATCCCTTTGTGCGCAAGCACGTGATTTATCGCGAAGCCAAGTAAGAGCGATAAGGTGGATGGCAAACCCGGTACAAACCAGTGTACCGGGTTTGTTTTGTGTTAGACTAGGCAAGGAGGTCTCCTGTGCCGCTCACAAAAATAGTCTGCACCTTGGGTCCTGCCACCGCATCCCCCGATGTGCTGCGGGCCATGATCCGCGCGGGGATGACCGTCGCCCGCCTCAACTTCTCCCACAGCGACGCCGCCGACACACGACAAACGGCGGCGTTGGTGCGTCGCATCGCCGCCGAAGAAGGCCGCCACATCGCGTTGATGGGCGACCTGCAAGGCCCGAAGATCCGCGTCGGGCATCTGCCCGCAGAAGGCATCCGACTCGAAGACAATGCCCTCGTTACCCTTACCACAGAGCCGATCCAGAACCCCCAAACGGAAATCCCTTTCCCGCACGCCGAGATTATCCCCGATGTGCGCGTTGGCGATCACATTCTGTTGGATGATGGCGCGCTGGAGCTGATCGTCACCGCTGCTACGCCGACATGCCTGCACTGCCGCGTGGTCGTCGGCGGCCTGCTCAGCTCGAACAAAGGCGTCAATCTGCCGGGCGCGCCGCTGAAGATCCCCGCGCTGACCGAAAAGGACCGGGCAGACGCACTCGTGGCGTTGGAATTGGCGTTGGATTACCTGGCCCTTTCTTTCGTCCGGCGCGCCGCCGACATCGTCGAGTTGGAGGACTATCTTTACGCGCACAGCGAAGAATCCCCGCAGCGCCAGACCGGCAACAATCCCCCGTGCATCCCCGGCATTGTCGCCAAAATCGAGAAACCCGAGGCCCTCGCCGACCTGGAAGCGATTGCCCGGGCTGCGGATGCCGTGATGGTCGCGCGCGGCGATCTGGGCGTGGAAATAAGCCCGGAACAGGTACCGCTGGTGCAAAAGCAGATTATCCATCTATGCAACCGCCTGGGGAAGCCGGTCATCACGGCGACGCAAATGTTGCAGTCGATGATGGAGAACCCTCGCCCCACACGCGCGGAAGCATCGGATGTCGCCAACGCGATTCTCGACGGCAGTGATGCGGTGATGCTCTCCGGGGAAACGTCAGTGGGCAAATACCCCGTTGAATCCGTGCAGATGATGGCGAAGATCGCCCAAAGTGTGGAGGATTCACCACATTTCCCTTACAACCAACTACTGGAGCTGGGGAAAAAGGTGACAGATGCGCCGGATGCCGTCATCATCTCCGGCGCAATCAGCCAGGCCACGGTGGTGCTCGCGGAGGCAGCATGGGCGACGGCGATCCTCACGTCGACGGAATCGGGGCGCACGGCGCGATTGGTGGCTCGTCACCGTCCGCGCATACCGTTGTTGGGGATGACACCCTTCGCAGCAACGGCCCGGCGGTTGCAGTTGATCTGGGGAGTCATCCCTACGGTGGTCGCTCCCTTTAACGATACCGACCAGATGATCCAGACAATGGTGCAGGCAGCCGTGGCGCAGAATTATGTCACCGTGGGCAACAATGTGATCCTGACCGCCGGGATTCCCTTTGCCTTCCACGGTGTCACCAACATGGTGAAGGTGCATACTGTACGCGCGGAGGATGTAAAAGCGGAGGATGTAGATGGACTCACGGTTGAGGCATTGCCGCCGCAGGCAGTTCCACCTCACGATCCAGCACCGGTTCCACGACATGCGTCCCCTGCGAAGCACCGCAGTATGGACACAAGTTCCAGTCCAACTGTATGATTTTGTTGCATATCATGCAGGATTTCTGCAACTGGGTATGGCAGTAAGGGCAGTAAAGGAAGTCACTGCGCACTTTGCCGCCGCAGGAAGGACAGGTTTCGATTTCTTCAATGGCCTGAAGGAGCGCTTCTTGTTCCAGGGCATGTTCGTAAGCCTCGGTGAGGGTCTCGTGGGGGCGTATCAGGAAATAGAGGATCAACCCCGGCAAGGTTAAAACGGCGACCATCAACGTGGCTAACAATTGGGTGGCGATGTCCCGCGTTCGGGAACGAATATCGCGGAAAGTCCAAAGCACCATTCCTAACCACACACTGGTCACAAAGACGGCGACGACCAGGGTGAGAATCGTCACAACCTGCGGCAGTAATTCCAGCAGTTGATCTATCATTTTTGTCTCCTGGTAAGCACAAACATAGGGTGAGATAGCTAACGCCGAGATTATACCATTGCCCGCAGGGGAGGCAAGAGGCCCTCTCATCCTCCTAACTCCCTTCTACCTTGCAAGCGGGGAAGAAAGAGAGCAGGATTGGCAGAATGATAGGATGAAGAAGGGGGCAAGAAAGAG
>DAOOGN010000103.1:0-14260 GCA_035415725.1 Anaerolineae bacterium
CCGGGGATGCTCTACGCCAAAATCCTCCACAGCCCGCACGCCCACGCGCGTATCAAGGACATCGACACGCGCCAGGCCGAAGCCTTGCCCGGCGTCCGCGCCGTGCTGACGTACAAGAATGTCCCGCGGGTAGTCTATTCGACGGCAGGCCAATCGTACCCCACGCCGGGGCCGCTGGACTACGTCAGCTTCGACAACAAGGTGCGCTACGTGGGGGACCGCGTCGCCGCCGTCGCCGCCGAAACGCCGGAGATCGCCGCGCAGGCACTCGAACTCATCAAGGTGACCTACGAAGTGCTGCCGCCCGTCCTCACCCTCGACGCGGCCATGGCCGCCGGCGCGCCGATCATCCATGACCAACCCGACTACGTCAATTTCGGCGACAGCGACCCGGCCAAAAACCTCGTCGCCAAAGTCACCATCGACATCGGCGATGTGGATGCGGCGTGCGCCGGCGCCGACTACGTCTTCGAGACCGAGGTGGAGACGCAGAAGATGAAGCACGTGCCGCCGGAGCCGTGGGTCACGCTCACCTACTGGGACGAGGATGACCGCCTGGTTATCCTGACCTCGACGCAGGTGCCGTTCCACGTGCGCCGCGTCCTTGCGCCCGTGCTGGGTCTCACCGAAGGGCAGATTCGCGTCATCAAACCACGTATCGGCGCCGCCTTTGGCAATAAACAGGAGATCTACGAGGATATCCCCGCGCATCTGACCATCGCTACCGGGCGTCCGGTGCTGCTGGAGCTGACACGCGAGGAACAGTTCATCTACACCGTCACCCGCCACCCGATGCGCGTGCACTACCGCGTCGGTGTGCGCAAAGATGGAACGATGGTCGCCCAGGACATGCGCGCGTGGAGCGATACCGGCGCGTATGGCGGCCACGGCCTGACGGTGCTCGGCAATACGGGACATAAGACGCTGCCCCTCTACAACACGCCCAACGTGCGTTTCTGGGGCGAAACCTACTACACGACCCTGCCCCGCGCGGGCGCGTATCGCGGGTACGGCGTCACTCAAGGCGCCGTTGCCACCGAGACGCTCATCACCCGCATCGCTGTGGAGATGGGGATGGACCCGTTGGCCTTCCGCCTGAACAACATTATCCAGCCGCACACGGAGAACATTATGAGCAAAGTGTGGAGCGAGGGCCGCGAAGCGCACGGTGAGATGATCGAAACGAACGCTCTGCGCGAAGCCGCCATTCAGGGGGCAGCGGCGGTGGGCTGGGCGCAGAAGTACGGCAACCCGCACTGGCACACCGTTCCCGGTGCGCCTCACTTGCGGCGCGGCATCGGCGTGGCGTTCCTGATGCAAGGCTCCGGCATCCCCAACCTCGACATGGCCGCCGCCAGCATCAAGATGAACGACGACGGCTCCTTTAACCTGCTGATCGGTGCGACCGACCTGGGGACCGGCTCCGATACCGTCCTGGGTCAGATTGCCGCCGAGGTGCTCGGTTGCACGCTCGATAAGCTCATCATTCGTTCGTCTGACACCGATATGACGCCCTTCGATAAGGGCGCGTATGCGTCGAGCACGACGTACATCAGCGGCGGGGCCGTAGCGCGCGCGGCGGAAGATGTGGCGCGGCAGATCAAGGCCGTTGCCGCCGACATGACCGGCATCCCCGCCGATGACATTACCCTGCGCTACAACTACGCCTGGCTTGGGCAGCCATCGCCGGTCGCCGGTCAGCCGTCAGCCGTCAGCGATCAGCCTTCCCTCTCTTTCCGCGACATCGCGATGTACGCCACGCACCAGCAGAACCAACATCAAATTATGGGAACGGCGTCCTTCGTTAGCCCCGTCAGCCCGCCGCCTTTCGCCGCTCAGTTTGCCGAAGTCACCGTGGATACGGAGACCGGGCAGACGACGGTGGACAATCTGCTTATCGCGCTGGATGCCGGCACGATCGTCAACCCGCTCACTGCCGAGGGCCAGGCCGAGGGGGGGATGCATCAGGCGCTCGGCTATGCGCTCACCGAAGAGCTGGTCTACGACGAAGCCGGACGCACGCTCAACCCGCGCTTCGACGATTATCGCGTCTTCCGCGCGGACGAAAGCCCGCCGATGGAGACGCTCTTCGTGCAGACATTCGAGCCGTCGCACCCGGTCGGTGTCAAATCTGTGGCGGAGATCGTCGTCAACGGCGTCGCGCCGGCCGTCCTCAACGCCATCTACGACGCCACCGGCGTGATGATGACGCGCACCCCGGTCACGCCGGAGCGCTTGTGGCGCGCACTGCGCGAGGCGAAGGGATAACTCTACAGCAGCATCACGAAAAGCGGCGCGCATCAGGCGCCGCTTTTTTGTTACCAACCTGACAGGTCTCTAGCCAGAAACGCATTTTGTGCTATGATGGTACGGATATTTCAGGTCGTCGCTCTCTGCCCAGCCCAGGGGTGCACGACCGGTCAGTGAGCAGGAAAGGAGAAGACGCGATGGATTGGCACAGTTACCATCCGCCGGAGGATGCGCGGCGGATTCTTGAGGCATGTCCCGCATGGACCCCCGCCAGTTCGATCAACGAGCTGGTCAATATGGCCTGCGGCGGGTTAGGCAGCAACTATACGGAAGTGACCTACGATATACCCGACCGCGGCAAAGTCCTCGAAGCGACGGTCTCCCGGGTGCGGAACGGCGTCGCGGTCAACTATCCCGAACCGTATATGCGCCGCCGCGACCCGGATTGTCTGGTCGTCGCCGATAACAAACCTACCGATAAACCCACGTTCAAAGAGCGCTACGGCGAAGACTTTGATGCAGTCCGGCAGGCTACGTTTGAGTGGCTGAAGAGTCAGCCTGTGGTGATATTCGCGTTCACCGCCGGACCTAAGGGCATGGGCAGTGACGCGCTTTGCATGGCGCCGGCCAATGCAGGTTTCTTTGCCCTGGCATTGGCGTTGTTGCAAGGGATCATACCCGCCGCCGAACTGCCGGCGGATTTTTATCCGGCCTCCATCATCTACGTCGCGCCGACTTTCCGGCACACCCATTTCGCCGGCAAGCAGGTCGTCGTCCACAACCGGCTGGATGATCTGCACGAGATGTTCTCCTACAATCTCTATCCCGGCCCCAGCGCCAAGAAGGGCGTCTATGGGATGTTGATCACGCAGGGTGAGCGCGAAGGCTGGGTCACGGCGCATTGTTCCGCCGTGCGCGTCGTCACGCCTTATGACAACACCGTCGTCATCATGCACGAGGGTGCGAGCGGCGGGGGCAAAAGTGAGATGCTCGAACAAGCGCACCGCGAAAACGACGGACGGCTACTGCTAGGTGAGAACATCGTCACCGGCGAGAAGCGCTATCTCGAAATCCCGCGCACCTGCGATTTGAACCCGGTCGCCGACGATATGGCCGTGTGCCATCCCTCTATCCAGAAGAACAATGGGCGTTTGACGATTGTGGATGCCGAGGAGGCGTGGTTTGTGCGCGTCAATCACATCGACCACTACGGCACCGATGTTCATCTGGAGCGTATGACCGCCGAAGCGACCACACCGATGCTCTTCCTCAACATCGATGCCGTGCCGCGCGGGCGTGCGCTGATCTGGGAGCACACGGAGGACGCGCCCGGTAAACGTTGCCCGAACCCCCGCGTCGTCGTGCCGCGCTCTGTCGTGCCTGATATCGTCAATGAGCCGGTACGGGTAGATATCCGCAGCTTTGGTGTGCGCACGCCGCCCTGCACCCGCGAAAATCCCACCTACGGCATCATCGGGTTGTTTCACCTGCTGCCACCCGCGCTCGCCTGGCTGTGGCGGCTTGCTGCCCCGCGGGGTCACGAAAACCCAAGTATCACCGACAGCGAGGGGATGGTCAGTGAAGGCGTCGGTTCATACTGGCCCTTCGCCACGGGGCGCAAGGTGGATCAGGCCAATCTTCTGCTGGCGCAGTTCCGCGATAATACCCGCACCCGTTACATCCTTTGCCCTAGCCAGTACATCGGCGCGTGGCGGGTGGGATTTATGCCGCAGTGGATCGCTCGCGAGTATCTGGCGCGGCGCGGGGTGGCGCCTTTCAAACCGGAACAACTGCGTCCCACACGTTGCAATTTGCTGGGGTATCGCCTGCACCATTTGCAGGTTGAAGGGCGTTTTGTGACTAACTATCTGACCAAAGTGGAGATACAACCCGAAGTCGGTGAAGAAGTCTACGACATCGGTGCGCAGATCCTGACCAATTTCTTCCATCAGTGTTTGAAGGAATTTTATACCGACGATCTGCTGCCTCTGGGACGTCGCATTATCGAGTGTTGTTTCGACGGTGGCGGCGTTGCCGATTACGAGGCGCTTATCCCTTCCCATCCCGGCGATTGAAACCTCGCCAGGCAGACCTGTTGGTCGGGTATAAAATAAACTGCTAATCTCACCAATCTGCGCGAATCTGGCTTGAAAAATTTCGGAGGCCGGCCACAGTTTTGCAGACGGGATTTTGGTAGGGTGTGGCGGGCGGCTTTGCCGCCCGCCACACCCGTTTTTTCGCTCCCTTCTCCCTTACAAGCGGGGGAGAAGGGGTAGGGAGATGAAAGGGGATCTCGTTTAATCCAACCGTAATTCGATCTTAACCATCGTTTACCAGGACCCGCCTATAATCAAATTAAGGAAAGTGGGTTCTTCAGGATTCCGTGTGGTCGAAATAAGAAACCGGCCACAGATTTCACGGATTGACACGCAAAGTATCAAAAATCAGTGCAATCCGTGTCATCCGTGGCATAAAACTGTTTTTCCATCACCACGCCAAGTCCCAGAGGACCGGAAAGTGCCAACCTCGTGAGAGTTGACAACATTCACAACATTTCTCTGAAGTATAGCAGGAGGTGATAGAATGGTTAGGAAAAGTGCGGTCCTCACGGGAACGGTTTTATTGGCCTTTGGCGCTATCCTGTTGCTGTTTGTACTTTTCTCTCCTCCGCCGGCGACGACGTATGCTGCTCCACCTCCTGACTGTGAACATATCACTCAAGACATCATCAGCCATACAACATGGAGTGCCGCATGCTATGAGATTATGACCACGACGGTCACCATCAACCCTGGCGTCGTCCTCACTATCTTACCGACAGGCGCAGGGACAACTATCTACTTCCAAACCAGCACACGGCTCCAGGTGGAGGGCAATCTCCAGGCCCTTGGAACCGCCAGCCGCCCCATCACCTTTACCGCCTCCAATCCAACGGCAGTCAGCCCATGTGGCGGGCAGGGCCGGTGGCTGGGCATCCTCTTTGGGACGAACAGCTTCCGGAACCGCATCCAATATGCGCGCATCGAATATGCCTGCACCGGCATTGTCCCCAGCGGATCGACGCAGGCCGGCGATGGCGACTGGATTCTATCCAACACCCTGCGCTATAACGGCGGAATAGGCGAATTCAACGGCGCCATCGGCGGGGACATCGACTACTCCGAGATCAGGAACAACACCATCTACAGCTCCAGCAACGGCATTGTCTTGAATGAAGGCAGTCACAACATCATGGCGGACAATATCATCAGGGACATCGCCCACGTGGGTCTGCATCTGAAGAGCGGCGGTACCGGCGGGGGCAATTACAACACCATCCGCAACAACGAAATCTACAACTGCGCCGGGGCCGGCATCCTGGTGGCCGATAGCCACGATAATTCCATCACAGAAAACGTGCTTCATCATTGCGGCGCCGAAGGGATCCGCCTGGACAGCGGCAGCTATAACCAGGTGTTCAGCAATACCATTCACAGCACGATGCTCACCACCGGCAACTTTGGGGGAGCGGTGTCTTTGCTGGGGCAGAGCGGAGCGCAAGTGCAGGGTAACCACGTGTATAACAATGGCGGCGGCAGTGGCTATCAGGCCGCTGTGTATGTGGGGACTAGCCCTGATTATGCGACCAACCGGATTTTGGCAAATGTCCTTTACAACCAAGAGGGCGACGCCATCGAATATGCCGCCGGCAATGGCTATGCCGGCCTTATAGCGCAAAATAACGCCTTGTGTGCCGTTGCAGCTTTTGAACTGCGCGATGACGTCATCAACCGTTTGTATGCGACGGACGCCCGGTACAGCCTCTGGGGCTTCCCTGACGCCAACACGCCTACCAACGGGGTCAACTTTACGGGTATGCCGAATGTCACCCCCTGGATCACGCTGGCTATCCCCTCAAGCAATGCTTATGGCGTCGTTACCGTGACCCTGCGTGCGCCCAATGGGGCCACCGTGCCGCGCACCCCGACCGTCCTGCCGGTGGATTCGCCCATTCCTGATGCCCGGCGCGTCACCCTGACGTCGAATTGGGGGCATTTCACCACGCCGGCGTTGCTGCTCGACGACACCGGCCTGGCGACGGCGCAACTTGTCCCTTCAACGACTCTCCCGGCGCCGGCGCGTATTCTCGTGACCGTGACCGACTTCTGCGGGTATTCGGTCAGTGCCCTGCTGGCCGTGCCGGATCTGGTCATCACCAAGACGACTGTGACCACCCAGACGGTGATCGGTGGGCCGGTGACCTACCGGATCGATTATGCCAACCTGGGCGACTCGGCCGCCGCCAACCTTGCTATCCACGATACATTGCCGGTGGGGATGGGGTGGGTCGCGGATACCGCCGTACCGCCCTGGACGCGCGTGGCGACGACGCCGGACATTGTCTGGACGCTGCCGGGGCTGGCGGCGGGCGCGCGCGGCAGTTTCCTGGTGACGACCACGGTAAACAGCGCGGATGCCTGTGGCCTGCAATTGACCAATCTGGCGATCATCACCGGCACTACATTGGAAGCGCGCCTGGACAACAACGCCGATAGTGCTGCGCCGCTGACGGTATTGTGTCCTTCCATCGAAATCACCAAGACCGGACCGTCGCTGTCCAAAGTCACCGATGTCGTCACTTACACGTACACCATCAGGAACACCAGCGTCCCGTCGTCTACACCGCCGCTGGATAGAGTGAGTATCGTCGATGCCGGTGTCGGGTGGCCGGGTCTGGGCAATCTGACGGCGCGCGGCTGTACTCCCCTGGCGACCGGCGCCGTGTGCACTTTCCAGGTGCCCTATACCGTCGTCGCCGGCGTCCCCGATCCCCTCGTCAATGTCGTCACGGCGACTTACCGACTCACCACGTTCAACCAGGTGGCTACGGCGACGGATAGCCACAGCGTCAACCTGTTCCAGCCGTCCATTACTTTCGCCAAGACGGGCGAGCCGCTGAGCAAAGTCGGCGATTCGACCACGTACACGTTGACGCTGGACAACACCAGTTCCAATGACACACCCGACTTGCGCTGTCGCCTCACCGATGCGCTGTTGGGTCTCGATCAAGTGGTGACGCTGGCCTGGAACGCTGTGCCCTACGTGTTGACGCGCCCGTTCACCGTTCCCGTGGGCGCGCTCGATCCGCTGGTCAACACGGCGAACGTCGCCTGCTCGCCCGTGGGCTTCGCCAATGTCATCACGGCGACGGATAGCCACAGCGTCAACCTGTTCCAGCCGTCCATTACTTTCGCCAAGACGGGCGAGCCGCTGAGCAAAGTCGGCGATTCGACCACGTACACGTTGACGCTGGACAACACCAGTTCCAATGACACACCCGACTTGCGCTGTCGCCTCACCGATGCGCTGTTGGGTCTCGATCAAGTGGTGACGCTGGCCTGGAACGCTGTGCCCTACGTGTTGACGCGCCCGTTCACCGTTCCCGTGGGCGCGCTCGATCCGCTGGTCAACACGGCGAACGTCGCCTGCTCGCCCGTGGGCTTCGCCAATGTCATCACGGCGACGGATAGCCACAGCGTCAACCTGTTCCGTCCCGCCGTCCAGGTGGACAAAAGCGGTCCCGCCGAGGCGCACCCCGGCGACACGATCACCTACACCTTTCGCATCACCAACACCGGCTCCACGGATAGCCTGGCCTTGATCCTCGACGCCGTGACCGACGTCGGTATCGGCTGGTCGGGATTGGGAAATTTGACGGCGCAAGCTACCGCTCATGGATGCGCGTCGCTGGCGGCCGGCGCCGGCTGCATATTCACTGTTCCCTACACCATCCCTACCAACACGCCGAACGGCGAGTGGACGAACACGGTGAGCGTGCGCTATCATCCGCTCGGGTTCACCAATCCTATCACGGACACGGACGCGCATACCCTTGTCATCACCGGCGCCGTTGACATCGTCGTCATCAAGGACGACAACATCGGCCCGATCACTCCTACGCTGATGTCTACTATCAACCAGGCCGCCTTCGAGGCATGGCGAAAGACCGCCGGTGTTGCTCTGGCGACTGCCGAGCCGTATCACCGCGAGTTTGTCTTCGATGGCGACCTGATCACGTACACGATTTCGGTGGTCAATGTGGGGAGTATGCCGGCCACGGCCATCGTGCTGACGGAGACGCTGCCGCTCTACACGAGTTACATCGGCTACGGTTGGACACAGGTGAGCGGACGCACTTATATCACCTCGGTGGGGACGCTCCAACCTGGCGACGGTGTTGTGCGCTATTTCGTCGTCCGCGTGAATGAACCGCTGGCGGCGGACATCCACAACCTGGACAATCTGGTGTGCGGATGGAGCGCCGAAGGCGATAGAACGCCCAACGACAACTGCAATCACGAGGACACGCCGGTCTTGCGGCGTCCGCAGATCGAGAAAACCTTCACCTCCTCGATGGGCGTGGCGGGACAGGTGATCTCGTTTACCATCACCTACACGAATCCCAACAACGTCCCGCTCGCCGGGGTGCGCATCACCGACACACTGCCGCCGGACACGGTCTGGCACAGCGATACGGCGACCGCCGCCGGCTGGACGCGCGTGATGACCGCGCCCGAAATCGCCTGGTATACCCCGACGCTGGGGGCCGGCGCCGTGGGGAGCTTCATCCTCAACGTGATTTACGCTCCGGTCGTCGAGATTTGCGACATCGCGTTGACCAACATCGTCACCCTGACGGTTCTCAACCACGACGTGGCCTACTTCGCCGCTGCAGACACCGAGACATTCACCATCCGCTGTCCGTCCGATCTGGTGGTCATCAAAGATGACAGTGTCGGGCCGCTAACGCCTTTCGCGGTGCAGAAACAGGCCACGATGGACCGCTTCTTGCAGCGCGAAGTGACCACACTGAGCATCACCCAACACCGTGAGTTTATTTACGAAGGGGATGTCGTCACGTACACCATCGCCATCGAAAACGTCGGGCCGTACACCGCCACGAACGTCGTCCTCACCGAAATTCTACCGCTCTACACGAGTTACATCGGCTACGGCTGGACGCTGGTGAGTGGACGAACGTACACGATGGCCCTGGGGACACTCGCGCCGGGCGACGGTGACATCTACTACTTTGTCGTCCGTGCGCACGACATCATCCCTGAAGGCGTGAACAATCTGATCAACTACGTCTGCGGATGGGGTACGGAGGCGGATTATCACCCGGATGACAACTGCAACTACGAGGACACGCCCGTACGGCGGCGTCCACTGCGCATCTCCAAGACCGCGCCGCGTTGCATCGCCCCGGGCGAATATTTCGAGTACAGCACATTCTATACCAACACCAACCTCACAACCGGCTTCACCAGCGTGCCCATCACCGACACGCTCTCAGGCTACATCATCTACGTCGGTGCCAACTGGACGTGTGTAGGGCAAACCTGCCGCTACACGCTTCCTGCGATACCGGCAGCGACTTACAACCAGCCCGGTCCGCCCCTGCCGGTACGCCTCAGCCCCGCCTTCTCGTATACCGCCGACAGCCGCATCGTCAACACCATTGAGATCAGCGGCGGCTACCGTTACATCCTCACCAGCACCGTTGACCTCGGCCCGGATCTGGCCGTGGTGAAGAACGACAACATCGGGCCGTTGCCACCCACACAGCAGGCCGTATGGGACGAGGTCATGGAGCAACTGGAGCGCCCGGCGACGACACAGAGCGTCGCCCAACGCCTCTACGCGCGACCCGGCGAGATCATCACGTATACCATCCTCTACGTGAACAGCGGCGTCGGGACGGCGCACAACGTGGTGCTCACCGAGCGTCTGCCGGACTATACCACCTACGTCGGCGGCGGATGGACGCACTCCAGTGGACCGTACTACACGATGACCATCGGTACACTTGTGCCAGGGCAGGGCGACGAACTGACCTTCATCGTGGAAGTCATCGACCCGTTCCCACTCGGCGTAGATCGGGTGATCAATGAAGTCCGCATCACCACAACGGACGAGGAGTGCGACACGACGAATAACAGTTCCAACGACGACACGCCGATTCGCACCGCGACGCTGCTCTACGTCGCCAACCGCGCGTCGGATACGATTGACGTCTTCCAGACCACCGACTTCGCCTACCTCGCGAGCTTCGCCACCGGCGATATGCCCTTTGGCATGCTTGTTGTGGACGATCAACTGTACGTCGCTAACGCCGGTTCGCCGGCGGCGGGATTGCCGAATCAGGTGCAGGTCTTCGATCTCGCCACACACGGCCTCATTACGAGTACGCCGACGGGCTACGGCACACTCTTTTTGACGGAGCTTGATGGTTACATCTACGCCACCGATCACAGCGTTGGCGGTGAGGGCATCACCGTCATCGAACACGCCACCCACAACGTCGTCGCCCGCCTCAAACCCAATATGCACGAGGTCTACGATTGGGGCTTCTTCGGCATCACCGCCGATCCCACGCGCCACCAGGTATACACGACCAAGCGTTATATGGGCGCTCAGGGAATCTGGACGATTACATCCACCCTTGCGCCGCTGAACTTTGGTCTGCACTACGCCCTGAATACCGACGCCGCTCTGCCCTATTCCACCCTCTACAACGGCGCGACCGACCACGTCTACGTCACCTTCCCCCACTTGAACGAGTTACACGTCTACGACCCGGATGACTTCTCGCAGTGGACCGTCTATCCGACCCAGCAGCAAGCTCCCAGTCCCGATTCCACGGACGGCGGCAAGGGCATGGCGATGCTGGGCAAGTGCGTCTACAACGCGAACTTCGCCGCACAGTCGGTCACCGTTCTCGCCGAGGGGGCATGCGATGATCTGAACTACAGCGTCGCGGCCCAAAACGTGATTCGACCGCAGGATACTTTCCTGCCGCCGGGCACCTTCCTCCTCGGCTTCCAGATATACTTGCCGACGGCGATGCGCGACTGGCGACCCTATCCCCACGTCATCCACATTCCGGTGGGCGGCCGTCCCAAGGGTCTGGCGGCGGGCGGCGGGATCGTCTTCGTCACCTTGCCGGAACAGAACCGCATCGCCGTCATCGACACACGCCAGGGCCGCGTAGTGTATTGGATTCCTACGCAGGGCATCTACCCGCACACGGCCGTCATCGTCTACGACTCGCCCGGGCTGGAACCATAGGCCCAGTCCGCGTGTCATCCCAGCGCGGCGTTGCCTGGCGCAACGCCGCGCTGCGTGTACGAGGACTTGACGGCATCCTCTCATCCTCCCTACAAAAATCCCCCTTCCCTGGGGAAGGGGGGGCAGGGGGCTTAAGAAACACGCCTATCGTGTCATCCACAAGCACTGGGTATGTTTCATTTCAGTTGTAGTTCAGGGCCTTGTACCCGTTTTAGCCGCCCACAAGCCGTCCACATAGACTACGGCCACCCAACGCAAATGAAACACAACAATATCAGATTGGTGCAAATTTACGCAGATGCGGAGTTAAAAACGCACGCAGCGTCTGTTGCACCTCCTCCGGCGGGCGCTCCGCGTCGATGATGCGCCAGCGCGACGGTTCAGCCACTGCCAGTTCCAGGTAGCCGGCGCGCACGCGCTCGTGGAAGGCCAGCGCCTCGCGGTCAAGGCGGTTGAGCGCCTCGCCGCTGTGAGCGCGGCGCTGCAAACCGACCTCCGGCGACACGTCCAGGTACAACGTCAGATCGGGGATCAGGCCTTGCACGGCAAACTCTGTGATGAGGCGCAAAGTCGCCAGCGGCAAGCCGCGTCCATAGCCCTGATAGGCGTAGGTGCTGTCGAAATAGCGGTCGCACAGCACGATCTTTCCGGCAGACAGCGCCGGGCGGATGACCTCCGCTACATGCTGGGCGCGAGAGGCGGAGTAGAGCAGGATTTCGGCTTGCGGCGCCATTTCGACGTGGGCGCAGTCGTGTAGCACGTCACGAATGGCCTCGCCGATGCGCGTGCCGCCCGGTTCCCGCGTTGCCAGCAGTGGATACCCCTGCGCGGTTAGCCATTCGGCCAGCCAGCGCGCTTGCGTCGTCTTGCCGCTGCCATCGGGTCCTTCCAGGGTGATCAATAGTCCTGTTGTCATCTGTTTCTGTCGGCAGGTTAAGCAGTCGTCGTTACGCAGTTGCCTGTTTTCACCGCGGAGGTCGCTGAGAACGCCGCAAAAGCTTAGCCAAACTCGGCGCACTCGGCGGTAAAATAACACCTGTTTGCGTAAGTCCCGTACTATCGGCTTCTGCGGCTGCTGAAGCCAAAATCTCTGGAGGTGATTTACCCCTCGCGGTAGATGCGCACGCTGCGGTGTGGCTCTTTGCCATGCGAACGCGAGGTGAGATTAGCATTCTGCGCCATCTCGTGTTGGACGCGCCGGATGAAAGAGTTTTGCGGGGCGAGGTCAACTGCTTCCTCTTCGCCGCCTGACACCCGGCGGATGGCGTTTTCCGTCTCTTGCAACGCCAGGGTGTAGGGATCCGCTTCTTCTTCAGAGATTTGGAAGAGGTTCATCAAAAAGGATTCCATCTGCGCGGCCGTATTCGCCCGCAACGCAAAGACCGGGATATTGCGGCTCTCGGCGTCGAGGACTACGTGCGGCCGCTTGCGATAATACTGCTTGGACGTGACCAGCACATGCGCCTCGCCCAGGTTATCGACGATGCGCACCGGCACATGGAGCACCTGCGCGGCACGGATCAGCCGGTTGCGGGCCACGCCGAAGGGGTAAACCCGCTTTTCCTTGAGCTTGCGCCGGCCGATCACATTTTCGACCGTCTCAAAATTCCGCGTCAGGGGCGGGCGTTCGTCGTCGTCGCTTTCCTCCTCCGACCAGTCAAGCTGTTCCATCCGCACTTCACCGTCATCGTCCCGGTAACGCAGCACCTCGGGGCGGGGATGGCCGCGGAGCAGTGCATCGACGGCCTGGGCCACATCATCGCGCACCAGCAGCCGCTGGCGGTCCTGGATTTCGACCAGCACGTCAAAGGTGGGTGGGGCGCGGCGTTCGAGCACCGTCTTTTGCGTCCCCCGGCGGCGCGCTTCCTCGTCGGAGAGCGTGACGCTTTCGATGCCGCCGACCAGGTCGGAGAGGGTGGGGTTGAGCAACAGGTTTTCGAGCGTGTTGCCGTGCGCCGTGGCGATGAGTTGCACGCCGCGTTCGGCAATCGTGCGCGCTGCCAGTGCCTCCAACTCGCGCCCGATCTCGTCGATGACGATGACCTCCGGGTTGTGGTTCTCCACAGCCTCGATCATCACCTCGTGCTGCAAACTGGGCAGGGAGACCTGCATCCGCCGCGCACGGCCGATCGCCGGGTGTGGGATGTCGCCGTCCCCGGCAATTTCGTTGGACGTGTCCACGATGACCACGCGCTTTGTCTCGGCGAGCACACGGGCCGCCTCGCGCAGCATCGTCGTCTTGCCCACGCCGGGCCGGCCTAGCAACAAAATGCTGTTGCCGGAGGCGATCAGGTCATCAATGATGGCAATCGTCCCAAAGACCGCGCGTCCCACGCGACAGGTGAGACCCACGACCGTCCCCTTACGGTTGCGGATGGCGGAGATGCGGTGCAACGTCCGCGCGATGCCGGCGCGGTTGTCCGCGTCGAAATCGCCGACGCGCTCGACGACGCCATCGATGTCCTCCTGCGTCACCTCGCGTTCTAACAGGACTATTTCCCTATCCGTATATCGCGCCGTCGGAACGCGGCCCAGGTCCAAAATCACCTCAAGCAAATCGTCGCGGCGGCCTTCTTTTTCCAACATATCCTGGATGGCGGCTGGCAGCACGTGCATCAACGCATCTAAATCATCTACAATCAACTGAGTCGTTTTTGTCATAGAGCTTTTTTATTCGTATCTATTCAGGCTAGTAAACCTGACGAAGCCACTTATTCCCTATACCAGGTTTGGCGTAGACTTTGGTAGGCCAGGTGCTTCTGTATGACATTTCTATAAGCCCATCCCCCCTGCCCCCCTTCCCCTCAGGAAGGGGGATTTTGGGAGGGGGTGTGGCGGGCGGCGAAGCCGCCCGCCACACCCCCTCTTTTTCGCCCCCTTCTTCCCCGCTTGCGGGGGA
>DAOOGN010000104.1:0-13520 GCA_035415725.1 Anaerolineae bacterium
TCTGCTTCAACTCGACGTCAGTCAAGTCAAGTTTACGTTGTCAAAAGTCCAATTTTTTATACTTGGCGTGTAAATCCGTGCAAGCGGTGGTGGGTTTCTTATTTCGACCTTACGCAATCCTGAAGAACCAATAAAACGTGATGCGGATTGATATTCTTACGTTATTTCCAACCATGTTCTTCAGCGCGTTGCAAGAGAGCATTCTCAAACGCGCCCAACAGCAGGGTCTGCTTACCCTGGTCATCCATCCCATCCGCGATTATGCCCTGGATCGACATCAACTGACCGACGACATCCCTTACGGCGGTGGCGAAGGCATGATTCTCAAGCCGGAGCCGATTTTCAGGGCTGTGCGGTCGATATTGGGCACGACGCCGGCGCCGGTGATTTTGCTAACACCGCAGGGACGGCCACTGCAGCATACGGTTGTTGAAGAATTGGCGCAGCACCCACGGTTGCTGTTGATCTGTGGACATTACGAAGGCGTTGATGAGCGGGTGCGCCAGCACGTAGTCACGGATGAGATTTCCATAGGCGATTATGTGTTGACCGGCGGTGAGTTGGCGGCTATGGTAGTGGTGGATGCCGTGGCGCGTTTTATCCCCGGTGTGTTGGGGGCGGCAGAGGGCGCATACAATGACTCTTTCGCCGCCGGTTTATTGGAAGGTCCCCAATATACGCGCCCGCCGGTGTTTGCGGGATGGGAAGTTCCAGATATTCTGCGTGCGGGGAACCATGCGCTGATCGCCCGTTGGAAGCGGACCATGGCTTTGCAACGGACGTTGGAACGGCGTCCTGACCTTCTGGAGAAAGCGGCGCTGACGAGCGAAGATGAGGATATGTTGAAGCAATTTCATCGTACTTTGGGTGAACCAAATGTTATGGAGTGAAGTATATTTATATAGAGCGTGTGACAAAGGCGGCCCAGGTACCTTGCCTCAGGATGCGGAGTCCCGTTTAGTCCGGCAATTGCAAGGGGGAGATCTTGCGGCGCTGGGGACCTTGTTTGAGTCGTTCAAAGATGGGGTTTTCCGTACGGCATGGGCCATCACACGCGATGAACGCGCTGCAGAGGACATCCTTCAAGAGTGTTTTGTGCGTCTTCATCGTTATGCGGCTTCTGTGGACCCCCAGCGCCCGCTGAAGCCCTGGCTTTACCGGGTCACGGTCAATTTATCCTACGACTGGTTGGCGAAAAAGCAGGCGCTGCAGCCGCTGGATGACGTTTTGGAATGGTTGTCGGGGCTTTCCAACGTTTTTCCGGCGCCTGATCATAAGGCGGAAGAGCAAGAATTACATCGGATGGTCCGCGACGTGATCGCCGAACTGCCAACGTCCCATCAGACCGTTGTTGTCCTTTTCTATCTGGAAAATCTGTCCCTTGAGGAAGTCGCTGAAGTGCTGGAAGTGCCGGTCGGCACGGTCAAGTCCCGACTGCACTACGCGCGTAAGCGTTTACGCGACGCCCTGACGCAACGTCAGCGGCCTGTACCTGAGATAGCGTATGAATTCACGTGAATTTGATGGTCCTATCGATGATCTGCTGCGGCAGGCTTTGCAGCCCTTCGCGGAAGCTCCCCCCCCCGTCAGGGTGTGGCGGCGGGTGCGGCGTAAGGTAAGCACGGCGCCGTTTGCATGGTGGTCGCGGCTGTGGTCACGGTTGAGTGTTTTTGATGTGATCTATGCCCCGCCGCTTCCCAGTCAATCTTATTGCATTGAATCCGAGGGGAGATTCCTGCCTTCTCCTTTTTCGGGAATGATCATGAAGCAGGTTTTTAACTTGCGGCTGACTTCTTGAGCGGTGATGCAGCCTCTGTTGCGTGCGGAGCAGCTCCGCGCAGTCCAGGGAGAGGGCGAGGGGCTGACTCTTACCCTAACCGCAGGAGATCGCGTAGGGATCCTGGGGACTGCCGACAGCGGCAAAACAGCCTTGTTGCGCGTGTTGGCGCGCCTGCAATTTCCGGTGCGTGGACGGCTGTGGTGGCGTGACGTCGATGTCACCCACAAAGCGCGCCGGCTTTTGGGGAAACAGCGCACTTTCGTGGCTTTGTTATCCGCAAACCCCTATACGAGTTTCGCGCCGTGGGCGGCGGTGCGCCCGTTTTTCACTTCGTCACGGCAGACGTCGCCGCGGCTGGCGGAACTCTTCAAGGGGGGCGGAATACCGCCAATTGCTGTTGATGGCACGGTAGGGGCGCTCTCCGGCGTCGAACGTGTACGACTGGCTTTGCTGTATGCACTGCAAAACGATCCGCGTATTGTGTTGGTCGATGACGTGTTCCGCTGGATAGTCCCGGAAATGTGGCAGCCCCTCGTGGATGAACTCGACGCGCGGACAGGAGTGACGCGCGCTTTGGTCGTCGCCAGCCAGTACTGGCAGGCTTTACAGACAATGGAACACATCCTTGTCCTTTCCAAGGGAACTGGGGTGGAATGGGGTTCGCGTGAGACGATGTTCACGCAGCCGCAACAGCGGGTAGACGACAGATGATTGGGAAAGAGCAGATAGCCATACCCTAAATGGATGTTTTCCTTGACTTTTGGATGTTTATCCTTAAAATGGATGATATGCTATCTGTTTTCTGCCCGGTGTTTTTCCATGATTTCTTTCGTTAACCCTACGCCGTTACGATTAAGGAGTCGTAGTTACGCGGTTTGTGCTACAGAAAGAGAGCTTACCGCAAAGATCGCTGAGTTTGGCTGCGTTTTCTCGGCGTTCTCAACGATCTCCGCGGTGAAAAACAGGGAACTGTGTAACGACTGTAAGGAGGTGATGTTTAAGCATGAAGCCAATGGGAAAATAACATGATGTTGTAGAAGCTCATTGAAATTCAATCCCAAAAATCAACCTTTAGTAAGGAGGAGACAGATGTTACGCAACAAATTGATGGCTATGCTTGGGGCAATCGTGGTGTTAAGTATGCTGCTGACTGCTTGTGGCTCAACGGCAACCCCCGAAAAGATCATCGAGACCGTCGAAGTCGTGAAGACCGTCGAAGTCGTGAAGACCGTCGAGGTCGTGAAAGAAGTCGAGAAGACTGTTGAACCCATCCCCGCGGGGCCCAAAACCCTGGTGGTGTGCCAGGGACAAGAGCCTGAGACGCTGTATACCAATGGTGGCAGCATGTTGGCAATGTCCCATGTTCTGGAGGCTATTTACGATGGCCCCATTGATAGCCGCACCTATTCCTACCAACCTGTGATCCTGGAGAAACTGCCGAGCACTGAAGATGGCGACGCCGTCATCAATGCCGTCTCGGTTCAGGCCGGCGACATGGTCGTGGATGATGCGGGTGATCCGGTTGAACTGGCGGAGGGAATGAAAGTTCGTCCGGCGGGCTGCCGCACACCGGAGTGCGCGGTGGAATTTACCGGCACTCCCATAGAAATGGATCAGATGGTCGTGACTTTCAAACTGAAGGCCGGCTTGAAGTGGTCCGATGGCGAGCCGCTGACGGCCGATGATTCAGTTTACAACTTTGAGATCATTGCTGACCCCGATACACCCGTCAGCAAATTCACCACCGACCGCACCGCTTCCTACGAGGCAACCGACGATGTGACCACGGTGTGGACCGGCCTGCCCGGTTTCATCGACAGCACTTACTTCCTCGATTTCTGGACGCCGATGCCCCGCCACCTCTGGCAAGAGGAACTGGGGTACAGCGCTGCCGACCTGCTTGAGGCCGAGGAATCTTCCCGCATGCCGATAGGCTGGGGGGCGTTCGTGATCAAGGAATGGGTGCCCGGCGATCACATTACCGTCGAGAAGAACCCGCTTTACTTCCGCGCTTCTGAAGGCCTGCCTTACGTGGATACGGTGATTTATCGTTTTGTGGCCGATTCCAACGCCGCCGTAGCGCAGATGATCTCCGGCGAGTGCGATATTGTCACCCAGGATGCCGCGTTGGAGGATCAGTCCGAGTTGCTGCTCAAACTGGAGGAAGAGGGCGTCATCCAGCCTATCTTCGTCACCGGTACATCGTGGGAACACGTGGACTTCTGCATCAACCCCGCGCCTGAATATGACCGCCCTGACTTCTTCGAGGATGTGCGCATGCGCCAGGCCTTTGCTTCTTGTATGGACCGCCAAGCCGTGGTGGACACCATTCTCTACGGACGCTCCATTGTCATCAACACCTACATTCCTCCCGAACACCCGCTGTATGCCGAGGATTTGACCGTGTGGCCTTACGATCCCGAAAAGGGCAAAGCCTTACTTGAGGAAATGGGGTGGAAGGATTCCGACGGCGATGGTGTACGCGAAGCGAAGGGCGTCGAGGGCATCCCCGACGGCACGCTCCTGGAGTTCAAGTGGAGCAGCACCACGTCGGCTATGCGCGTTCAGTATATGCAGCTCTTCCAACAGAACCTGGCCGACTGTGGTTTCAAAGTAGACCTGGATAACATGGCTTCGGGCCAGTTCTTCGCCGATGGCCCGGATGGCCCCGTCTTCGGGATGCGCTATGACGTGAGTTCTTTTGCCTGGTTGACCGGCGTTGAGCCGTCCTGCAGCCTCTATATGGGCAGTGAAACCCCCACGGCAGAGAACAGTTGGGCCGGGCAGAACAACACCGGTTTGATGAATGCCGACTTCGATGCCGCCTGCAAGCGTGCGCTTGGCGCTCTCCCCGGCACCACGGATTACATCGAAGGGCACAAAGAAGCCCAGCGCATCTTCGCCGAGCAACTGCCGGTGGTTCCGCTCTTCCTGCGCTTGAAACTCGCGGCGCTCCGCCCCGAGGTCAAGGGCTTCATCATGGACCCGACGCACAACTCTGAGATGTGGAATATCGAGGCGTTTGATCTCGAACAATAGGCGTTGAGCCTGTTTCGTGGTGGCAGCGCTGGAGCGCTGCCACCATTTTTTAAGATGACGTACAGCATCGATATCGAGGAGGAGTTCGCGCATGGGTGGTTACTTGTTACGCCGCTTTCTGCAAATGATCCTTGTAGTGCTACTGGCGACCATGGCGATCTACACTATTTTGAACCTGGCGCCGGGTGGCCCCATGGCCGGGTTAAACCAGATCGGCGATCGTAAAGCACGCTTCAGCGAGGCGGACAAAGAACGCCTGAAGGCCTACCTGGGACTGGATAAACCCCTGGCCCTGCGTTACCTGGTGTGGCTGTTGGGCGATGACTGGTTGGGAGCCAATTATATGCACGTGGGGTTGGAAAGGGCCGCCGGCCTGCGCTTCTATGCTACCCCCGGCATTGCTTACGCCCGTGGCGGCTATCCTATCTGGGTAATAGGCGAGAAAACCGGAACGAACGCCGACGGTTTGGCGGTGATTGAAGCCGCCAAGGTGTGGATTCGCCCCAAAGGGGAAGCACCGGAGGGCGTCATTAAAGCGGCAATTATCGAAACAACGGGCCACATGATGCGTGTGGATGTCACGTCCGATCCGCTCGATGCACTGATCATGACTTCACCGGACACAGTCTGGGAAGCTCCTACGGTGGATGAGCGGCCGGAGGGGCACTGGGTTTCAGTGTCCTGGCTTTTTGGCCCCTATGGGCTATTGGGAAAGTACGCCCATTTCCACGGCACCGGACGTGGTGTGCTGCGGCTCGACTTCGGCACGTCCTGGTCGGTAGCGAAGGGGCAGGCCATTTCAGGGATCATCGAAAGCCGCCTGGCGAACACCATCACATTGATAGCGACCTCGACGATTCTTTCGCTGCTGGTGGCGATCCCGGTGGGTATCTTTTCGGCCGTGAAACAGTATTCTAAACTCGACTATGTCGTAACCACATTTACCTTCTTCGGCACGGCGATGCCTGTCTTTTGGTTGGGTCTGATGCTGATCCTTATTTTTTCCATCAAGTTTCAGGAGTGGGGCATCCCGTATTTGCCTGCCGGAGGGGTCACCTCGGTGCGCACGCCGCCGCCGGACAGTCTGTTGCGGGCGTTAAACGTTCAACCTGGAGACGCCGCTGATCGGATCATCCACATGATCCTCCCGACCATAACGTTGAGCCTGCTGAATATGGCCGGCTGGAGTCGTTATATGCGTTCTTCGATGTTGGAGGTCCTGCGTCAGGATTACGTGCGCACGGCGCGGGCGAAAGGGTTGGCGGAACGCCTGGTCATCGTCAAACACGCGATGCGCAATGCGCTGATTCCCATCGTCACCATTGTCGTCTTTACCATTCCTTCCCTTTTCGGCGGGGCGACCATCACCGAAACGATTTTCTCCTGGCAGGGGATGGGACGGCTGTATTATGATGCCCTGGGGAAAGATGACTGGCCTCTCGTGATGGTAGTCTTGTTTATCAACTCTGTCCTCACAGTGGTGGCCACCCTGGTGGCGGATATTCTGTATACAGTCGTCGATCCGCGGATCCGCTATAGCTAGAAGGATGAGGTGAAGGGTATGACAGTTGAACCCCGCGTTGCCCAACTCGATGCCGAGGCATTACTCACCCCGGAGAAGGAGAGCCAGTTTTCGGTGGTCTGGCGACGTTTTCGACGGCACAAACTGGCCGTGGCCGGGCTGGCCATGATCACGCTGTTTTTGTTGATGGCAATTTTTGCCAATGTGGTGGCGCCCTACGACCCGATTACTTATCAAGATCCCTACGCGAAGAACGCTCCGCCCAGTCCGGAGCACATCCTCGGCACCGATGAAATCGGGCGGGATGTGTTTAGCCGGCTGCTCTACGCGGCGCGCGTCTCCCTCACCGTCTCCTTTGTGGTCACGATAGTCAGCGAGCTTATGGGAGCGGTTATAGGCGGCATTTCCGGCTACTTCGGGGGGTGGGTCGATAATGTCATCCAGAGAGTCGTGGATTTCTTGTTGACGATCCCCTTGCTACCATTGTTGCTGGCCTTCTCTTCATTGTTACGGGGGATTACGATTCCCGGCATACCGGAGCAATGGTCGAGCGTGGTCATCATCTCGGTGATTCTCATTGTTTTTGGATGGATGGGCACGTGCCGTCTGGTGCGCGGAATGGTGTTGAGTTTACGCGCTCTGGATTTCTCCGAGGCCGCCCGCGCGCTCGGCATGTCCGACGGACGTATTATTCTGCGCCACATGATTCCGAACGCCATGGCGCCTATCATCGTCAGTGCCACCCTGGGCTTGGGAGGCGTGATTGTTTTGGAGTCGGCGTTGAGTTTTCTCGGTTTCGGCATTCAACCGCCCATCCCCACCTGGGGGAATATGCTTCAGGCCGCCCAGCAGGGTATGTTGGGACAACCGGCTAAGGTGTTCTATCCGGGGTTGGCGATATTTTTGACCTCCCTCGCGTTTAACTACGTGGGTGATGGTCTGCGCGATGCTCTCGATCCGCGCCTGAAGTTATAGACGGGGATGGATGGAGGAACAAGAAGTGGCAGAAGTTAAGGCAGTTGACAGAATCCTTGAGGTGCGTGACCTCAAAACTTATTTTTATACCGAAGATGGCGTGGTGAAAGCCGTCGATGGCGTGGATTTTGATGTCAAACGGGGGGAAATCATAGCGCTCGTGGGCGAGTCGGGCTGTGGCAAAAGCGTGACTTCCTTCTCGATTATGCGGCTGGTCGGCATCCCCGGAAAAGTGGTGGGCGGTGAAGTGTTGTTCGACGGACAGAATCTCTTGACGCTCCCCGAAGCCGAAATGCGTTTGATGCGCGGGGATCGCATGTCGATGATTTTCCAGCAACCCACCTCGTGTCTGAATCCGGTCTTCCGGGTGGGGGATCAGATCGCCGAGGTCTTGCAGATTCACCGCGGCATGGATAAAAAGGAGGGCTGGGAAAGAGCCATCCATCTCCTGCGCACGGTGGGCATCCCTGAGTCGGAGAAACGCGTCTCTTCGTTCCCGCACGAGTTATCCGGTGGTATGGCGCAGCGCGTGATGATTGCAATGGCGCTGGCCTGTGAACCGGAGTTGCTGATCGCCGATGAGCCAACGACGGCGCTCGATGTGACGATTCAGGCGCAGATTTTGGACTTGATGCGCGATCTGCAAGGGAAACTCGGCGCTTCGATCATCCTCATCACGCATGATATGGGCGTGGTAGCGGAGATGGCGTCGCGGGTCTCGGTCATGTACGCGGGCCGCATTGTGGAGCAGACGGGTGTCCATACCCTTTTCGAGAACCCTCTGCATCCGTACACTCACGGCCTGTTGTCGTCCATTCCGGTGATGGGGGTGGTGAAAAACCGCCTCGATACCATCCCCGGCGCGGTGCCCAATCTCATCAACCTGCCGCCGGGATGTAAATTCGCGCCGCGTTGTCTGACACGCCTTGAACACAATCTACAGATTTGTACGGAACGCGAGCCGGATTTACTGGAATACGAACCGGACCACAAAGTACGCTGCTGGCTCTACCAGGATCACGAGCGAGGTGCATAATGGCCGAGGCAAAAGTAGCAACGGGTAGTAGCACAAAAGACGACCTGATCGTCGTTGAGAACATGGTAAAGTATTTCCCCGTGCGTGGAGGCTTCTTACAGCGCGTTCAGGCTTACGTAAAAGCCGTGGATGGCGTCAGTTTCACCATCAAACGCGGCGAGACACTCGGCTTGGTGGGCGAGTCGGGATGTGGCAAAACGACGGTGGGACGCACGCTTTTGCGTTTGACGCCGCCGACCGGCGGCCATGTCTATTTCGAGGGCAAAGACATCTTTGCCTTGCGGGGCAAAGCATTGAAAGACATCCGTAAGGATATGCAGATTGTCTTCCAGGATCCCTACTCCTCACTCGATCCGCGCATGCCGGTGGGAGAAAGCATCATGGAAGGGCTGGTGGTTCACCGCCTTGGGACGCCTGAAGAGCGCTGGGAGAAGGCCATCCACCTGCTGCGCATGGTCAACCTGGAAGATTTCCACGCCAAACGTTATCCGCACGAGTTCTCCGGTGGTCAACGGCAGCGCATCGGCATCGCCCGCGCGTTGGCCCTGGATCCCAAGTTCATCGTTGCCGACGAGCCGGTGTCGGCCCTGGATGTATCGGTGCAGGCGCAGGTATTGAATATTTTGATGGATCTGCAGGAACAGCTTGGCTTGACGTATATGTTCGTCGCGCACAATCTGAGCGTGGTGGAACATATCAGCACGCGCGTCGCGGTGATGTATCTGGGCAAGATGGTCGAATTGGCCGATCGTCGTGAAATCTTCGAACACCCTTTGCACCCTTATACCCAGGCTTTGATGTCGGCCATCCCTATCGCCGATCCCAAGAAAGCCGGTTCGCGCGACCGCATCATCCTCCAGGGAGACGTCCCCAGCCCGATTCGTCCGCCCTCCGGATGTCATTTCCATCCGCGCTGCCGCCATGCTATCCAGGGTGTGTGTGACAAAGAAGAACCAACCTTTAAGAACTATGGCTCAGGACACTTTGTGGCTTGTTGGCTCGTCGATAAAGAAGCATAATTCCCTGGGGTCGCTGGGTCTGGCGGAGGGAACAGCATTTTCCCTCCGCTTTTTTGCGCGCGTCGCCGGGCGTTGCTTCCCCAATTGGCTAAGACGGAGTATAATTTATTTGATGAGGAAGGAAGATGATACACAAACAGCCTAGTTTCTTGGGTGCACTGGTCGTCATGGCCGGGGTGGCCGGCCTGCTGGTATGGGGGGTGAGTGCTTTAACCAATGGCGACTGGCTGTGGTTTGTGCGGAGTTTTAAGGCGCAAGCGGACTGGATCGTCATCAACTGGGACGGGGCAGATTACATGCTGTTTCCCCAAGATCCGGGTTACGATGCCGTAATGGATGCTTTTGCCGATGGGGTGGCGCATTGGGCAGGTTATGAGGGCAGTGTGGGCCTTTCCGACGAAAGTTTGGCGCATTATCGCGCTGAAGGACGGCTATTGGAGTTACACTACAATGAACCGGTCCAGGTTCACACCCGCTATCTGTATCCCAGCGCCAGAAATTACTATGTTCCTCTGGACGGAACGCACGCAGACTGGCGCAGAGTCTTCGCCGGACTGCATGACACTCCCCGAGCCGGCGTGTTGAACATGACCGAGGCGCGTTTTGAGCGCTTGCAGACTGCGGTTATGCAGGCTATTCATGCCACTCCTTAGAAGGTTTTATGGCCGACTTACAGGCGCGCGTTTTGGTGGTCGATGACGACCCGAAAATGGTCGACCTGGTCAGGGATGTGCTGGCGCTCATTCCCTGCGAGACGGTGATGGCCGTCAATGGCGAAGGCGCCTTGTCGTTGCTGCGCCAGGAAGTGGCAGACGGCACCCCCATCGATGCTGTGCTGCTGGATGTGATGCTGCCGGGTGAAGATGGTTTTCGCATCCTGGAGCGGATGAAAGCCGATCCACAGTTGGAGCGCACCCCCGTGATCCTCATCACCGGCCTGGATTCCATTCCTTCGAAAACGCGCGGCCTCCAGATGGGCGCCGACGACTACATCATCAAACCCTTTGACCCGCAGGAGTTGATAGCCCGCCTGGGCGTCGTGTTGCGCATCCGGCGAACTGAACAGATGCTCCGGCGGCGCAATCAAGAACTGGCAGCGCTCGATGAGATCAACCGCATGGTCTCCTCAAGCCTGGACTTGGATGAAGTCTTGATGTCGGCATTAGAAGGTCTGGGACGCCTGATCGAAACGGAGGCGCTGGCGCTGGTGCTCAACGACGAAGAATCCCAATCCTGGGTGGTGCGGACGGCGCGTGTGGGACAGGGAGTGTGGCTCGAAGGGCGGGTCGTTCCGCCGGATGACGTGGTTATGCATGAGGCCATGGTGGAGGGTCGCTCTGTCTTGCGCCAGGCCACACGCAACAGCTTCTGGAATGAGTCCCTGGGTCGGGCCGCGCTGGACATTTTGTGCGTTCCGCTCGTTAAACGCAAAGAGATCCTGGGGGCGCTGGTGGTCCTCAAACAAGAAGGAGGCCTCGATGAAGATTACATCTCGCTGATGGAACATCTCGCGGCGACTGTGTCCGTAGCCTTGCAAAACGCCCGTCTGTTTCAAGATTTAGAGTCTTACGCCGAAGAAGTGGAACGTTCCCAGAATCAGTTGATTCAAGCCGAAAAGATGGCCGCCGTAGGGCGTCTGGCCGCCTCTTTGGCGCATGAAATCAACAACCCTCTCCAGGCCATCCAGAACAGTCTGCATCTGGCCCTGCACCCGGGATTGGACGAAGTCAAACGCCGCGAATTTCTCGACATGGCGCAGCAAGAAGTAACGCGCCTGGTGCAAATCGTGCGACGAATGCTGGACTTTTACCGCCCTTCTTCGGCCATGCAGCCCCTGGATGTGAATCGGCCGGTGGACGATGCGTTGGCGATTGCCGGCAAACGTCTCCAACAATCGCGGGTTGAAGTCGTCGCGCGACTGGCCCCCCAGCTTGTGCCGGTTCGGGGCGCGCCCAACCAGTTGACGCAGGTGTTTCTCAACATCATCATCAATGCGCTTGACGCCATGCCCAACGGTGGAACGCTGTGGGTCGGGACCGCTTATCACGCCGAGCGCCAACAAGTCGTCGTGGCCTTCCGTGATAACGGGCCGGGCATTGCCCCGGAAATACGCGAGCACATGTTCGAACCCTTTCATACGTCGAAATCGACCGGCACAGGACTGGGATTGGCAATCAGTTACGGCATTATCGAACGACATGGCGGCGTCATTGAAGTCGAAAGTCCGCCCGGTGGCGGAACGACTTTTATTGTGCGCCTACCTCAATACGACAAGGAGGTCTGATGGAAGATATCCGTATTTTGGTGGTCGATGATGAAGCGGCAGAGCGCATCACCCTGGCCGAAGTTTTACGCCTGGAAGGGTACTACGTCTCTCTCGCGGCTTCCGGCGAGCAGGCTTTGGCCATGGTGCGTCAGGAGGCGGCATTTGATCTCGCCATTCTTGACCTGCGACTGCCGGGCATGGATGGATTGCAGCTTCTGGAAGGGATCCGCCGGATCTCTGCGGATACTATCGTTATCCTCATTACCGGCTATGGGACGTTGGAGACGGCAGTCCAGGCCCTGCGCAAAGGCGCTTACGATTTCCTGCTTAAACCCTGTCCTGTGGAAGAGGTGCTGACGGCAGTACGACGCGCACTTTCCGAACTGGAGACCGGACGCCATCGCCGCGCGTTGATGACACAACTCCAGAATACGTTGAAGGCGCTGATAGCGACAACAGACGGCCTGGCTATGGAAGCTGCCCCCGAAGTGGAAAAGGAAAGCGGCGTTTTGACCGTAGGCGACATTCAGATTGACCGGGGTAAACATTTGGTGACCTATCGCGGGCAGCCGGTTGATTTGACGCCGACAGAATTTCGTCTCCTGGAATGCCTAATCGAGCATGGAGATGAAGTTTGTACGCCGCAGGATTTGGTGCGTTGCGCGCAGGGGTACGAGACGGACGCCTGGGGCGCGCGTTCTATCGTGCGCGTCCATATCCGTCGTTTGCGGCGCAAGCTGGAACCCGATCCTGAGAATCCCCGCTATATTGTGAATGTTCGTGGGGTGGGATATCTCTTCGCTTCTTCAGCGGAGCCGACGCTTAGCCCTCCGCTGAAGGCCTAATCTGCGTCTTGTGGCCGGTGGTTGATTGGCGCTATAGCCCTTTCGTGTTAGAATCCGGCTTGGGAGGAGCATTGGCTTGTTTTCCGTCGGGAAGAAAGAGTGGCGATGATGACCGATAAAGAAAATATGGTGAAAATGCAGAAGCTACGGCGGGTGTTGGACCGCTTGCGTAATATGCGTTCAAGTGGAACTCCACCCCCAGTGCGTAAAACATCGTGGTTGGCGCGTTTGAAAACCCGCTTGGGGTTGGGGCCATCAGAAATTATGAGAGAATGAGTTAGCGGAGTATCTCTTCAGGCCAGTCAACCGGTCTATACCCCCGATTGGGCACGGATTTGGGTATGCCAGGCGCTCTTGGCTGACGAGATATTCGTATGCCCTCCTTCCCCAAGGGGGGCTTTTTGTAGCGGGGTGGCAGGGCAGAGTTACCCCGAATTTAGAAAGCCCCCAACTGGCATAATACGATGCGTATACCCCATTGAGTGGCGATGTAGCCCACCAGCATTTTGGGGATGGCAAACTGTGCAGCAATCTCCCACGCGCGGACACACGCGAGCCGCCCCTCATCATCCAGGGCGGAGCGGATTGCGGCTTCAAGCCCTTCAGGCACGGGATAAGCCGCGATGTTGGCGACGTCCCACCCTTTGGTATGGCCTGGATAACCAAAAAGGCCAAGTTGACAATGATCGAGATGTATCCCCAGGGCATCAGCGTTCAGGCCGACGGTGAGCGGCGCCACATCAGCCTGTTCCGCGATGATAAAAGCCTGCGCGCAGGTCATTTTCTCTTCCTGGCTGCACGCCTGGATAGCAGCAGCAATCGACGCCTCTGGAACAAAGCCGGCAGGCAGTTTTTTCTCTTTCACGTTTCCTCCATTGACATTGTGTGTCTTGCCGTCGTTGATTTGTGTAGTCTGACAGTCATAGTTCAAGAATATACTGACCGATGAAAATGGCAAGTGACAAAAGTTGTTGTATAATTTTTGGTAACTATTCAGCCACCTTTGCCAGGTGGCGAACGGGACTTTGGGGAGGGCAC
>DAOOGN010000105.1:0-13115 GCA_035415725.1 Anaerolineae bacterium
AAGGGGGATTTTGGGTGGGGGTGTGGCGGGCGGCGAAGCCGCCCGCCACACCCCTCTTTTGCCCCCTTCTTCCCCGCTGGCGGGGGAGAAGGGGGTTAGGGGATGAGAGGGTCAGCACCTGCCGAAGGGGTAACCTGTTATGTGCCCTCCCCAAAGTCCCGTTCGCCACCTGGCAAGGGTGGCTGAATAGTTACGTATAAAGAATCAGTGCAATCCGTGTCATCCGTGGCAAAGATCAAAGCCGTTTTTCCAGCACCACGCAAAGTCCCCGAGAGCCACGAATCTTAACGGGGGTGGGTGGGTTCGGTGATGCTTAAGTCAACACCCACATCGGTCAAGGCGGCCTGGAAATCGTCGTAGAGGATGGGCTTGCGCAGATAGAGCGCTGCGCCTTCGTCCAGGCAATACTCGGCTTCCTCGGTCCAGGAACAAAGGATGACGGGGATGGGGCGCGTCACAGGATGCGCTTTGAGCGCGTTCAGGATTTCCAATCCCTTGCCGCCGGGGGCGTCTAGCTCGACGATCACCACAACGGGGGTTTCCTGCAAGGCAATACCCAGAGCATCTTCCGCAAAATGCACCAATACCACAGGATAGGCGATCTTCTGTGCATAGCGTTGCATCAGATAGCAGAAACTCGCGTCATCGCCGACAACCATCAGGGGTGATAGTAATGAGGACATCCCATCCTCGCCATCCATTCATGAAACGTGATTCCCAAAACGTAAAGCATGATGCGTGAGCTTGTTAAGGGGCCTTACGCTTTGCCTATGTTTCTACTGTAGCATTCCATACGGCAAAAGTCTTTCACTTTTCGGACGACTTCTTGCATTTTTCGGACAATTTGCCGTTTCCGGGGTCTCCACATTGATAAGCGCGCGGCGATATGCCCATTTCCTCGTGGAAAACACGGGTGAAATATCCACCGCTGGAAAAGCCCACCTCCAGGGCGATCTCGGTAATGCCCTTATCGCCACTCTCCAGCAGTGTTTTGGCTTGCCTGATACGGTAGCGGTTGAGGTAGGTTATCGGCGTCACCCCGACTTCTTGCTGGAAGCAACGGGTGAGATGGCGCTCGCTCAGCCCGACGTGGGCGGCAATCTCCCCGCGCGTCAGAGGCTCCATGTAATGGGTATGGATGAAAGCCATCGCCTTGTGGACCAGCCGCTGGATGTCCGAGACAGTCCGGCGGCGGCGCGTCAATACCGCCTCGATGTGTTGTAAGGTTTCCTGAGCGCTGAATAATCCTTTGCTCAGGATGCTGACCGTACCGCGATTGAGCCGCGCCATATCCTCTTCGGTCAAAACCTGCGCTGTGACAATGACCACCGGGATGTTGCGAGTTGTCGGTTCGGCCCGCATCGCCTCCAACACGCCGAAGCCGTCCAGTTCCGGCATCATCAAATCCAACAACACCAGGTCAGGACGCTCCTGATCCATGATGCGCAGCGCTTCCAATCCATGGCGGGCCTGTAACACCTGACAATGAGGCAATTGCGTTTGCACGATGCGCGTGTGCATATCCAAGATATTGGCGTCGTCTTCTACGATGAGAATCTTTCTGGCGTCCGCTGTGTCAGTTGGCTCTTCCAACAACCCCCGGCGGCTCAACATGGCGGCCAGTTGCGCCGTTTTGACCGGTTTGGTCAGAAAATCAACATCCAAAAGCGCACCGGTATCGTCGTCTCTGTCCAACGTGTAAAACAAGACCGGGATATGACAGGTCTGGGGGTTCTCTTTGAACAGGCGCAGGATTTCCCACCCCCGCGCAGCCGTCACGGCTTGATCCAAAACGACTGCATCCGGCGCATGGCCGGGCAACGCCGCCCGCCAATCCTCTTCCCCGTCGATCACCCGCGTGACAATCTCCATGCCCCGGCGGGTGAAGTGCTCCTGCAAAAGTTGTCCCTGGGCGGCGTCCTCAACGAACAGCCAGACTTGTTGCGACGGTGTGGCCTCAGCGGATGAGTCCGATGCAGTGAGGCGAGGGACATCTTTCATGATCGGCAGTGTGAAGTAGAATTCGGAGCCACTGCCTTCCTCGCCGGAGGAGTGAACGCCGATGCTACCCTGGTGCATTTCGACGAGTAACTTGCAGATCGCCAGCCCCAGTCCCAGGCCGCCATACCCGCGCGCGGTGGTGCGCTCAGACTGGCGGAATTCGTCGAAGATAACGCTTTGTTCCTGCAGCGGAATGCCCAGGCCGGTGTCGCACACTGCGATGGTCATGGTATCGGCGTCCACGGAGACGCTCAGGGTCACTTCGCCCTGTGAAGTGAATTTGATGGCGTTGTTGACCAGATTCAATACTACCTGCCGCAGGCGCAGGCGATCTCCCCACACACAGGGCAGTGTCTCCGGGATGACGGTCCGCCATGCCAGTTTCTTGTCTTGGGCAAGCTGCCGGGCGATCACGAGGACCGGTTCCAGCACTTCGGCCATGTCGAGCGGCGCACAACTCAACTGCAACTGCCCTACCTCGATGCGGGTCAGGTCCAAAACGTCGCGGATCAGACCGTCCAGGTGCTGGGCATTGACGTAAATGCGCTCCAGGTCTTCGTGGCGGCTGCTGGTGGGGCCCCTATCGAGATCGGATTCTCGCAGTAGCAGATCGCTCAGGCCAGAGATAAGGTTCAGCGGTGTGCGCAATTCGTGGCTCACCATCGATAGGAAACGGCTTTTGAGACGATTGGCCTCTTCTGCCAGCCGTTGGCCTTCCACGGCGGCGCGGTAGAGTCGCACTCCACGCAGTGCCGCCGCCAACTGCATGGCGATGTGTCCGTATAGTTCGGAGTTCGCCATGGCGAAAGCCACCAAACCCAGACATTCTTCCTGGAGCAGTAGCGGGGTCAAGACCAGATGAAAGGGCCGGTCGGCAGGATACAGGCCCGGCGGTGGAAAGGCGCGAGTGGGGAAACGACGGGAGACCGCCGCGTGATCCGGCGCAGCCTGGATCACACTCCACGCCACCGGATCGCTCCCTTCCGCTTCGTAAAAGGCGACGACGGCATGAGCAATCCCCAGGGGGGGCAATATGTCCATCAATGCGGCGAAAACGTCGGCCTCTTCTTGCGCGACATGGAAACGCGCCGTCATTTCGTTGACCTGAAAGTTGGCATTGGCTTGTTGCACTATATAGCGTGCGTGTTGCCCCTGCGTTGTTGCGCTGACGGCTGCCCGGGCAGCATGGAACATATCCTCGATCTGGCGCATGCTCATGGGGGTGGAGGCATATTCCGGCCAATCCGGTAGCCGCTCGCGCAGGATGGAAAGCGCTGCCTGCCATCCCTGGTGGAGATCGTCCCTGGCCCCTATGAGGTCAAGAATGGAGCGGAGGGCGCGTTGAAAAATCTGCGGTTCGCCCTGGCGCAGGCTATCCCGACACGCCGTCGTCAAACGTTCGCTCAACGTTTGCACTTCGCGCCAGTTCAGACACTGCGTGTCATTATAAATCGCCTCGGTCAAGGCGGTTGTCACGGCGTCCGGATTCCCGGAAGCATCGCTGCCGGCCGGCCAGACGGTGGGCAGGCCGGGTGCTTCTCCAAACGCGCACCCACACGATTCACGCACGACCAGCCGTGTGGGAACCCGCTTGATCACAACATCTTGGTGCTGCCCGCGCAAGTATTCGAGCAAGAGCAGGACAGACTGATACCCCATCTCGAAAATGGGATAATGCACCGTGGTAAGCTGTGACGCCAGGGCACGAGCTTCGACGCGGTCGTCAAAACCGATCAGCGCGACATCTTGCGGCACGGAGAGTTTCGCTTCATGGAGCGCCTCCCATGCGCCGACGGCGGACAGATCGTTGCTGGCAACTACCGCCGAAAAGGGGACGCCGCTGCGCAAAATCTGCTTCATCGCCTCTCGTCCCCCCGGCGTGGTATGAGAACCATAGGCGAGAAGCGCCGGGGGCGACTCCAGGCCGTGCTCGGCGAGAAACGTTTGGTAGGCTCTTTGCCGATCCACGCTGTCCCCCGCAACCTCGCTTTTGTGCCCGGCGATAAATGCAATATGTCGATGGCCATGGGCAAGCAGATGTTCCAACGCCTGACGCATCCCAAATTCATTGTCGGGAACGACCGAGGGACCGTCTTCACCGGAACCGGCGAAGACGACAGGATACCCCTGGCTACGCAGGGCCTGGAAATACGGCGTGCCCTTGTCGCAAGCCACAACGGGAGGCGCGACGATCAGCCCGTCTGTATTCCACGGACCAACCGGCACAAAATCGGCTTCCTTGATCAACATAGGCCAGGCCGGACGGCCCAGGCCAACGCCGCGCGGCGAACCGATGCCGTAGGCCAGCAACAGATTGCAGTCCTGATCCTGCACGGCTGCGTGGATGCCCCGAAATACCTGTTGTAAGAAACTATCCGGCGTCCCGGCATGCACCTGCCATCCGGCAATGACACCAATCGTGGGTCGTGTCTGCTTACTGCGCGTCACACCTTTCACCTTATAGAGAAAAGGTATCTATTCAGGCCAGTCAACCTGACTAAGCCACTTATTCCCTATGCCAGGTTTGGCGTAGACTTTGGTAGGCCAGGTGCTTCTGTATGACATTTCTATAAGCCCATCCCCCCTACCCCCCTTCCCCCCAGGAAGGGGGATTTTTGGTGGGGGTGTGGCGGGCGGCTTCGCCGCCCGCCACACCCCCTCTTTTTTGCCCCCTTCTCCTCCGCTGGCGGGGGAGAAGGGGGTTGGGGGATGAGAGGGTCAGAAGTGCCAACCCCTTAGGCACTCTCTCCAAAGTCCCGTTCGCCACCTGGTAAGGATGGCTGAATAGTGACTCACCTTGTAGAGGAAAGAATATCATCATCAGGTAGATTTGACAAATGGCCGGCCCGGGAGCACAGGTTTGCAGTATGGAGTTGACCAGATGGGAATTTGGATGTATAAGTTGGGGCATCATTGCATGAGCTATCAGCCATCATAAATCAAGCATCCAGTATCACATTCACACGCGGAGGAAAAACTATGTTGATCGACCGACCCGACATTGAATCGGGCATCAAAATTGCGGCGCAGGTCACACCGGAACCGACAGAGGATGACCTTGCCTTCATCCAACAGATGGGGGTGGGTTACGTGGTGTTGTGGACCGATGCCACAAAATCGAGCTATGAGTATTACGCCAGCCGCCGCCAGTTGTTCGAGGATCACGGCCTCAAGGTCTACGGCTTCGGCAACAGCGACGTTCACAATCAGGACGCCATTGTCCTGGGCCTGGAAAATCGCGACGCGAAGATCGAGGAGTACAAGCAGCACTTGCGCCATCTGGGCCAGGCGGGGATTCCCTACACGACTTATGCGCACATGGCAAACGGCATCTGGAGCACCGAGCCAGAGTTGACACGCGGCGGCGCGCCGGCGCGGGCATTCAACCTTGAGAAGGCCAAAGCGGGTCACTGGCATGGCCGGCAGTACCCCATGCCTTTCACGCACGGGCGTCCGTACAGCGAAGAGGAAATCTGGGACAACTTCGCGTATTTCATCAAGCAGGTCGTCCCCGTCGCCGAGGAGGCCGGCGTCAAAATCGGCATTCATCCCGACGATCCACCTGTGCCGGAACTGGGCGGCATTCCGCGCTGTATCTTTGGCAACTTCGAGGGTTATCGTCGCGCTATCGAGATGGCTAACAGTCCTAACGTAGGTCTGTGTCTCTGCGTCGGCTGTTGGTTAGAGGGCGGCGCCTGGATGGGCAAGGACGTCTTTGAGACGATCCAGTACTTCGGCGAGCGGCAGAAACTGTTCAAGATTCACTTCCGCAATGTCAACCGGCCGCTTCCCTATTTCGTGGAGACTTTTCTCGATGACGGCTACATGGATATGTACCGGGTGATGCGCGCCCTGCGCGAGGTGAACTTCGACGGCGTCGTTATTGCTGATCACATCCCCCTGATGGCGAAGGATCACAAAGTGGGGACGGCGTTCAGCATCGGCTATATGAAGGCGCTCGTCGAGCGGGCCAACGCCGAATTCGCCCCGGCATAGCCAGACATCCCAGGTAACTCTTCAGCTCTCCTTGCCGGGGGGTGAAGGGGAAATGAAAACTTTTCACCCCGAAGGGCACAAAGAATTTGTGCTTTTCTCTGGGGTTATTTTCAAGGGAGTAGAACATCATGTCAGACGATCAACAACCTTCGATTTTGGAATTACAGGCCCGCTGGGACAAGATTCGCGTGGCGAATCTCTACGACGCGCTGGACCAGATGGGTTATGGCGATCAATGTATCGATTTAGGCATCCGTCCGCTGTCCCCTCACCAGCATTTGGCGGGGATGGCCGTGACGGTGCGCGGCAGCCGCGACCCGTCCACTTGGGAGGAGAAGAAAGCGGCGTTGGAGAAGGCGGAAGCGGAGGGCAAACCTGTGGTAAGCGGGCCGCCTCTGCACGAATGTCTTTTCCCAGGCTGTGTGGTCGTAGTGGATGGTGGCGGCGAACTGCACACCGGCAAGTTCGGCGAGATGACGAGTTGGGACCTGAAGCAGCGCGGCGCGATGGGCATTGTCATCGACGGCTTCATCCGCGACCTGTGGGGGCTGGAAATTATCCCCCACTACACAGTCTGCGCCAGAGGAACGTCGCCCATCGAGTCGGCCAAACGCTGGAGCATCACCGCGGTCAACGTCCCAATCGGGATGCCCGGCACGCTTACTAGTATGGTGCGCGTGCGTCCCGGTGACTGGATCGTCGCCGAGGCAGATGGCGTCATCGTTGTTCCGCAGGAGATAGCACTGGAAGTCCTGGTAAAGGCCGAGGAGATCGAGGTTCGTGAGCAGGGCATGCGCGAGGATTTTGCGCAAGGGATGTCGTTCCAGGAAGCCTACGAGAAATGGGGAAGGGCGTAGCGATTTTAGATTTCCGACCAAGAACTTAACTTGAAGGCTATGTCACCAACCTTTTCGCCGTTATCACATTGCGCACCTGGCCGATCTTTGCCAACACCCGTGTCAGTGTTACCAGGTCTGGCACATCCAACGTCATATAGACCGGCAAAATGTTGTAGCGACTGCGCTTCCCGGTGCTTACGGAAGCCATATTGATATCATTGTTCATAATCACTTCTGTAACATCGTGAAGCAATCCAGGACGATCGTGCGCCGTGATCACAATCTGAATCGGGAATGTACGTCTCTCATGCCCCCAATCCACTTCGATGAGACGTTCCAGGTCATCCGGTCCCATCCGCAGGATGTTAGGGCAATCCTGGCGATGAATTGTGACCCCATGGCCGCGGGTGATATAACCCACGATTTCTTCCCCCGGAAGCGGATTGCAGCATTTTCCCAAATGCGTCAACAATCCACCGGTGCCACGAACATTGATGCCGTCCGTCACCACTTCCGGGGGAGGTGAAGGGGTAGCGCTGTACAGATCCTCTTCTTCGCTCGGTTTCTCTTTTTTTTCGGCAGACTGGCTGATAACGTAACTCTCCAGTCGCTTGGCAATCGCCTCGCTGGTCAGGTCGCCGATGCCCACCGCTGCAAAAAAGTCATCCGCATTAGGATAGCGTTTGTGGAAAAGTTCCGCCACTTCCTCGACGAAGAGGGCCAATTCCAGACGTTTCAAGAGTCTATCGATCACCATGCGCCCCTGGAATATGTTTTGTTCTTTTCCCTGTCGTCTAAACCATTGTTTGATCTTCTGGCGAGCGTGGTTCGTCTTAATGTACCCCAGTTCACCGTTGAGCCAATCGCGGCTCGGCCCCCCCTTACGTCCGCGGATAATTTCCACCTGCTCGCCGGTTTTGAGCTGGTAATGCAACGGGGTCCAGCGTCCATCCACTTTAGCGCCGCGGCATGTATGGCCGACCTCGGTATGCACGGCATAGGCAAAGTCCAATGGTGTGGCACCCAGCGGCAGGTCAATCACCTTTCCACGGGGCGTGAATACATAGACGCGGTCGCGGAAAACATCCGAACGCATCGAGGCCATAAAAGCGCGCGCATCCTCGGCCTCCTCCGTGTATTCTCGGACGCTTTGACGCACGCTAGAAATCTGCTCTATGACCTGTTCGCTCAGGGGGACTTTATCCTCCTTATAACGCCAGTGGGCAGCAATGCCAAACTCTGCGATTTCATCCATGACATACGTGCGGATCTGAATCTCCAGCGGCACACCCTTTTTGCCGATCACGGCAGTATGCAGGCTCTGGTATCCATTAGGCTTGGGATGTGCAATGTAGTCGTCGAACTCCCCCGGCACCGGTGTCCATAAATGGTGCACGACTCCCAACACCTGGTAGCATTGGGAAGGGCTTTCCACGAACACGCGCAATCCTTCAACGTCATAGATACGTGAAAAGGGTAAATTTTTCCGCTGCATCTTGTTGTAGATGCTGTAGATGTGTTTGGGGCGGCCCTTAATCCTGGCAGGGATTTCCTCTTGGGTCAATGCCGCTTGCAGCATGGCGATATGTTCGGCCACTCTGGCTTCGCGCTCATCTTTGTGCGTGTTCAACAGCCGGTTCAATTCATCGAACATCGCGGGGTTGAGATAGCGAAAAGCCAGGTCTTCCAGCTCGGCCTTCCATACCCAGATGCCGAGCCGATTGGCGATCGGCGCAAAGATTTCCAACGTCTCACGTGCCATCCGCTGCTGGCTTTCGGCAGGTAACGCAGCCAGGGTCCGCATGTTATGCAGACGATCGGCCAGTTTGATGAAGATCACGCGCACATCATCCAGTGCCATCGCCAGGAGCAATTTGCGCAGGCTTTCCAGCTCCTGAAGGTCGCGGATACGTTGACCGTCTTCTTTGGCGCGCGCCTCGACCTGGTCCAGCTTGGTCACGCCCTCGACCAGCGTGAGGACTTCCCGTCCAAACTGCGCCTCCAACTCTGGGCGTGGGACATCGCAATCTTCCAGGACATCATGCAACAAGCCGGCGGCAATCACCGCCGGCTCGAAGTGCATTTCGGCTAAAAGATACGCTACATTCAGAGGATGGACAATGTAGGGTTCGCCGGATTTGCGGAACTGGCCGTCATGCGCGGCAGCGGCGAAGTCGTAGGCGCGGCGGATGAGGGCGGAGGAGGCGCTGTTGTCGAGAGAATGATGAAGAAGATGATCAACCGTGATCTTTGCCATATCTGTCATATCGACCACATTCCACTTCTTGTGTGAGGAAGCAGGCACACCTCTGAATCATTCTCAACAACAATACACGGCATCGAATCCAAGTATTGTCCGATGAATAGAAAACTTGATTGATGGCTAGATTGTGTTATCATGGCCCAACTTGTTAATACCCGTTGCGAAAGATAAATAAAAGAGGTTCATTATGCGCATCTGTCAAAAAATCGACCGTTTGATCATCACGGGGATAGTTATTGTCCTGTCTGCAAGCTGCACGAATACGGCGATTTCGCCTATCGCTTCCCCCACGATGTCACCTATCGCTTCTCCTACTTTCGATAGTTCTATCGAATACGGGATATCGCAAGATCAACCCGCGCCGATCGGAGCGCCGGTCAAGACAGAAGATGGACTCATTATAACAGTCGTAGAGGCCAAACGCAATAGCGAAGAAGAATTAGTGAGTATTAATCCCTTCAATATGTTTAACCCAAATGAGGAAGCTATTTTGATTCGCGCAAAGGTTGAACTACCCAAGGCGCCGCCTGAACCTTTTACACTTCTCTCGTTCGACTTCGACATTATGGATGAAACTGGCACTGTCTATGGCTATCCGCTCACCGTCATTGTCGCCGACGAGCTAAAAGCTTACCTGGACCGGGCGACGACGATCGAAGGCTACCTGGCGTTCGTCCTTCCCCGTGGACACACCCAACTCGTCATGCGTTATTTGCCCAAAAATCGTGGACAAGCCTTCTCCCCTCGCTGGTTCATCCTTACGCCTTAATTTCTCCCTCGGCGAAAGCAGCTTAAAACAGATCTGGGGCTGCGAGGCTTCAACCTATAACACAAATCACTTCAAGAATCCAAAGGCTTTGCCACATGACTCAACTTTTGCATAGTCTGACACCCTTGTAAGAATAAAGATGGCGCTTTTAAAAGCGCCATCTTTATTACATCGGGTCCTCAACTAGAGACTATTACTACTTTTTAGGGAAGGCATTATACATGCCAGCCAGACCCGTGCGAGTGGGAAAGCCACCATCCACATTACCAACCACGACTATAGACGATCCTGCCGGAGCGCGGACAACTGCGGTTCCACTCCAACCATCGTCCAACAGCAGGTCCGTATTCAAGGTGTTCTTTGCAAACGCGATATACTGATTCACCGTAGCAGATGCCGTTGCAGACGGGGTCGTGGCACCGCGCGCATAGAACTCAATCGTAATTTGTACAGGCGTTGCACCAAGATTCATCGCAATCACACCGGAACGCCAACCGCCAAAGCGCTTGTACTGTGAAGGCAAATACACTGTGGATGCAGCGTCACTCGCCAGAACGGCATTGTAGACGTTCCCCTTGCCCTGATCGGTGCTAGTCACGTCAACGATACCGATAACAGGCTGCAATGACACGCCAGTGGACCTGATCACCGCAGTACCAGCAAAGCCGTCTGCAAGCTCTGTAATATTCTTCGTATTGACCGCCTGCACGCCACCATTGGCCGCAAACGCATCGGCGAAATTATACGTGGTAACGAGAAGTCCATCGCGGTTATAGAAATCAATGGACACGGTGGTGGTTTGGGTTCCCAGGTTCTGCACGTTAATGCCATTGCTGTTCCAAGCACCATATTTCTTGTAGATTGCCGGGACGAAAACCTGGGTATCACCTGTCGCAAAGGCGTTGTATTCCTCTGCAATCATACCCGTAGCACCGGTGTCACGGGTGTTGCGGATCACTGCACCCATCTTGTAGCTGGACTCAATCACAGCACCGCCGGCCCAGTTAGCGGCAATATCGGCATAGTCGCTGGGGGAAACCTTGATCGTCGCGTAGGTGGTCAAATTGACGGTCTTTGCGGTGCCAGTCTGGTTACCCGACCGATCGCGGAAAGTGATCGTAGCGGTAGCGCCCGTCGGCACCTGTTCAACAGCTTGAATCCAGATTTCACTGAGCCAGTTTCCGTAGCCCTTGTAAAGTGCAGGGACATAGAGCTTGGTTGCCCCTTCAGTCACGGCGCTGTAGAACCCCACACTGTCATTGTCGGTGTCGTTACCAATTGCGGCAATGGGCTGATCTGCACTCACCACCAATGAGCCGACAAAACCATCGGTCAAGCCAGCCTGATTATTGGCTCCAAAACCGACCGCCGAGGCCGGTTGGACCACGGTTTCAGTATAGGCTACAGTATTGCCCGCCTGATTGTAATAATCCAAGCGAACTGTCGCAGCCTCATCGCCTAAGTTCTGCACAACCACGCCGGTAGTGCGCGAACCAGTGGCGCGAATAGTGGAAACGGAAAATCCTGTCAACAAACCTACTACAAGTAAAACAGTTAAAACAGATAACCTCTTCTTCATGACTATCCTCCTAAATAGATGTGTGTATCTAGTTTTGACCCGATCTTTACTCATTATGCCCATGTTTGGTCAAAAATCAATACTCCTTTGGTGTTATACTGACGGAAGGTCTTTTTCCTAGTATTTTTGGGGGAAAGCGATATACATAGCTGCTTTGCCCTGGTTACGCGGCGGTGTCAAAGTATCGTAACCACCATCGACATTACCGACAACGACCAGCGGCTGGCCACCGGACCGTACAATTACAGTCCCGGTCCATTCATCCGGCAACTGCGCTGCAATATCCGGAGTCAGAGTGTTTTTGGCAAATGCAATATTGGGGCTGATCTCGGCTGAGGTCGTTATAGCACTCATCGTACTTGCGCCGCGAGCATAATACTCAAACGTGATCGTCGTCGGTGCAGTGCCGACATTCATAGCGATCACCCCCGAACGCCAACCGCCGAAGCGTTTATATTGAGAAGGGAGATAGACAACAGAAGCGCCATCCGATGCAAGGACGGCATTGTAGGCATTTCCCTTTCCCGTATCTGTGTCGGTCACATCCGCAACCGCAATCACCGGTTGCCCGGATAGAGAGCGCACTACAGCGGTACCGGCATATCCTTCAGCCAACTCAAGGATATTTTTCGTGTTAATCGCTTGAGCGCCGCCATTCGCTGCAAAGCTCCGCGTAAAAGGGTAGGTATGTACAAGTGTGCCCAGGCGATCATAAAAATCGATCATCACGTAAGTAGGAGCATCGCCGATATTTTGCACGTTGATACCATTGCTGTCCCAGGGGCCAAAATACTTGTACATAGCCGGAATATAGACGGTAGTGTCACCCTGTGCGAAGCCATTGTACATTTCGGCAATGCTCCCTTCGCTCGTCGGGCGGACATTCTTCACGATTACGGCCATCTTGTATGCGGATTGAATAACAGTGCCGCCAGCCCAACCGTAAGGAATGTCTCCGCCAGGAATATCAGGGTTTCCTGCTTCATAGTGTGCTGGTGAGACCATGACCGTAGCACAGCTTTTCAGTGGAATAGACTTGATAGAACCTGTCTGTTGGCCCAGCCGGTCTATGAATTGAACTGTGGCCTGGGCACCACTCGGCACTGTCTCTGTGGTTTGGATCCAGATCTCACTCTCCCAATTGCCAAAGCCATGATAGACAGCGGGAAGATAGACTGTTGTTGCTCCCTCAGAAACGGCGCTGTACATTCCCATGCTATCACTATCCGTATCATTTCCAATCGCCGCGACATCCTGATCTGCCATCACGACCAGAGAACCCACGAACATATTACCTAAACCTTGCTGGGACCCAGCTCCGAACCCAAGCGCCGAAACCGGTTGAACAGTCGTGGTTGTATAAACAACAAGTTCTCCCGAAAGATTGTAATATTCCAATTTCACATTGGCCGGTTTGGACCCGAGATTTTGAATAACCACCCCTGTAGTTCGGGGGCCTACCATCGCATAAGAGGTTAGATATATGCCTCCCGAAAGAATTATGGTCACAATTCCAACAACGATCAGAGGAATCTTGTGCTTGCTCATTTTTCCACCCTCCTTCTCTCTCATCCCGCCTATCCTTCTATATGTTTGTTTATATAGAAACTCAACTGTTCATTCGCTGAAATCGATAGCGAAATCGTGAATTTGCTGATACACTCAGAG
>DAOOGN010000106.1:0-11929 GCA_035415725.1 Anaerolineae bacterium
AGAGGGTCAGCACCTGCCGAAGGGGTAACCTATTATGTGCCCTCCCCAAAGTCCCTTCGCTAAAGTTTGAGTTCGATTATACAACGTCATGCCGATCGCACAATGGGGAGGGGCAATGTCTTGACATGAAAAGAAACGCAGGTATAATAAAAACATACCGACCAGTCGGTTTTTATTGCAAGCCGACGTGAAAATTAACATCCTCACTTCTGTGAGCAGCACGAGTCAGAGGCTCGTACTGCCAAAATTCCTCTCCCCGGCCAACTTTCCATCCCCCACCTCTGTCATGCAACGCTTCCTGGAGGCTTGTCATACTGTGGTGAACTCATTAGCGCATTTTTAAGCCCTTATTTTTAGAGAAGCGTTCACACGGAGGTTAGAATGAATCTGGTCACAGGTGCCACAGGCCATATTGGCAATGTATTGGTGCGCGAGTTGTTGGCTCAACAGCAGCCCGTGCGCGTGATGGTGCTTCCCCATGACAATTGTCAGTCGCTCGAAGGGTTGAACATCGAACGAGTAGAAGGTAACGTCCTCAACCCCGAGACGCTGGATCGGGCGATGGAGGGTGTCGACACCGTCTACCATCTTGCGGGCATCGTCTCCATCATGCCGGGCGCAGAAAGTCTGATGCGTAAAGTCAACGTGGACGGGGCGCGCAACACGGCGCAGGCCGCCCTGCGCGCCGGGGTGAAGCGCATGGTGCATATCAGTTCCATCCACGCGCTGCAACGGATGCCGCACGGCGTCTGCATCGACGAGACCGTCCCCCTTGCGCCGGATAATCCCGCCGGCGTCTATGACCGCACCAAAGCAGAAGGCACGCTGGCGGTGCTGGAAATCGTCCATCAAGGGCTGGATGCTGTCATCGCCTGCCCTACCGGCGTCATTGGGCCTTACGACTATCTGGGGTCGGAGATGGGCAGTGTTATCTTCAACTTCACCCAGAAGAAGCTGCATTTTCTGGTGGAAGGGGCTTACGATTTTGTCGATGTACGCGACGTCGCCACAGGACTGACGCAGGCCGCCGCGAAAGGTCGAACCGGCGAAATTTATATCCTCTCCGGCGCGCGGATCGAAATCCCGCAAATCAAGCAGATTGTGCAGGATTTTGTCGGCATCCACACTCCCCAGATTGTCATACCGATGGGATTGGCGGAATTTTTTGCCGGTCTGGCCGAGTGTTTCTATCGCCTCACGCATTCCATCCCCAAATTCACCCGCTATTCGTTGCGCACGGTGCAGGAGAACTGCAACATCAGCAATGCCAAAGCCCGCACCGAATTGGGTTATAGCCCCCGTCCCTTGCGGGAGAGCATTGCGGATACTTTGGTGTGGCGCAAGGCAGTCAGCTTCGCGTGAACCGACCGGTTTTGTGATTCATAGCACAAGGAGAAAGCTCATGGAATACCTGTTTCATACGCTCATCCCCGCCCCATGGCTCCTGGCAGACCTCCTGACGCTGCTGGTCAGCTTGTTCGTTGTCGTATGCGTCATCCAGAAAAGCAAATACCCGGTTTCTGTCCTGCTGGAAGGTTTCGGGTTCGTTTTTCTCTATGCCGGCCTGTTTGAAAACTTTGCTGTGGTCAGAGGCTGGTATGTCTATGGACGCTCCCTCCTGATGATCGGCGACGTGCCGTTATCCGTTCCGCTCATCGAGATGGATGTGATGATGGTGGGGTTGTGGCTGCTGCAAAAGATGGATATCCCGGACTGGTGCAAACCGTTTGTCCTGGGACTGTGCGGAATGCTACAAGATTTCTCGCTGGACCCTGTAGCGGTCAGGCAGGTGTTCACGGTACAAGGTGTGACCAGTGGCCGATGGACCTGGTTGATCGACCCAAGTTCGGATTCCACTTGCTTTTCCCGACTGTCCTGCTGGCGATCTTTTGGCGCGGAAAGATGAAAACACCGTTCACATGGAAAGACGATTTCCCCGTCTTTGCAGTCCCCTTGATTTTTCACGGTGCAGACATCCTTTTTGCCATTGCGGGCGGGTTCACCGAAGTTCTCTGGCTTGTGCTCCTCGCCAGCGTCGTGCATTGCGCGCTGTTGGGATTGGTCTGGATGCTGAGCAAAAGCAGGGGAGCGTCACAGAGGACACAGGAATTTTATGTCGGACCATGAGTGAAGAATAGTTCCGTAAAAACGGCCCGTAAGTGATTTACAGACCGTTTTCTGTTTTGCGTTTGCCAAAGCCGGGCATCGGAGTATCATAAAGGTACAGCATCTAAGATAAGGTTTCACGGACAGCGCGAAACCGCAGATGCCGCCCGCGTGGGGCACGTTCAAACAGGCGGAGCGGGTGGCGGAGCCAGGAGCCATACAAGGAACACTGGAATTGTAGCCGATTTGACTGGTAAAAGCATCCGGTTGTGGGTATAATGAGAGAGAGGTACACGAGGACACATAAGTTTAATCGTGCGAAGAACCTCGAGGAGGGATGCAATGGAAGCGGTAAATACGAATATACTAACCCTTGAAGGCGTAGTCAGAAAAGGGCAAATCTGGCTGAAATCATTGGTTAATCTACCGGAAAACGCGAAAGTATACATTGTCGTCCCCGACATTCAGATTAAACAGCGACCACACATCTTTAGTCCACGTCTAGCGCATCCTGAATAAGCTGCTGATTTTGTGCTAGAGATAACGGAGGAAATCATCGATGCCGACGTATGACACAACGTCATTCGATCCTCCTGCGCCATTGGCGTATGTCACCTTGCGACATTCCACGGCCAAAGCGAGTTGTACTGAATTAGCCACAGCATTCACATCGTTTAGTGCATTGGTAACAGAGAGTAATGCCGATCACCCTCAAAATCAAAACTCAATGTTAACAATTCAGTAAACGTTTGTTAAACGTAACTATTCAGCCACCTTTGCCAGGTGGCGAACGGGACTTTGGGGAGGGCACATAATAGGTTACCCCTTCGGCAGGTGCTGACCCTCTCATCCCCCAACCCCCTCCCAAAATCCCCCTTCCTGAGGGGAAGGGGGGCAGGGGGGATGGGCTTATAGAAATGTCATACAGAAGCACCTGGCCTACCAAAGTCTACGCCAAAACCTGGCATAGGGAATAAGTCGCTTCGTCAGGTTTACTAGCCTGAATAGATACTGTTAAACTACATAGAGTACCCTAGATCATCAAAGGAGCTTAACTATGGGACGACCAGTCACACTTTTTACCGGACAATGGGCCGACATGCCTCTGGAAACCCTCGCCCAGAAGGCCAGCGCGTGGGGTTTCGATGGCCTCGAACTCGCCTGCTGGGGCGACCACTTCGAGGTCGACAAGGCCCTCGAATGTGACCGTTACGTGCGCGAGAAGCGCGACCTGCTGGCGAAGTACAACCTGAAGTGCTTCGCCATCAGCACCCACCTGGTAGGCCAGTGCGTGTGTGACAACATCGACGGCCGCCACAAAAACGTCCTCCCGGCGCGCCTGTGGGGCGACGGCGACCCGGAGGGCGTGCGCCGACGCTGCGCCGAGGAAGTCAAGAACGTGGCGCGGGCCGCCAAACGCTTCGGCGTAAACATCGTCAACGGCTTTACCGGCAGCAGTGTGTGGGGGATGTTCTACTTCTTTCCGCCCACAAGTCAGGCCGACATCGACGCCGGATACAGGGACTTCGCCGCGCGTTGGACGCCGATTCTGGACGTTTTCCAGGCGGAAGGCGTCCGCTTCGGGTTGGAAATCCACCCCACGGAGATCGCTTACGACATCGTCACCTTCGAGCGGGCGCTCAAGGCCGTCAACGGACATCCAGCCTTCGGCATCAACTTCGATCCGAGCCACTTGATCCACCAATTCATCGATCCGCCGGAGCTAATCTACGCCTTCCCCGACCGCATCGTCCACGTCCACGTCAAGGATTCGCGGTTGCACCTCGATGGGCGCAGCAGCATCCTCGCGTCGCATCTGGATTTTGGCGACAAGCGGCGGGGATGGGACTTCGTCTCGCCGGGTCACGGGGACGTGCGCTGGGACCCGATCATCCGTGCGCTCAACCGCATCGGCTATCAAGGCCCGCTCTCCATCGAGTGGGAAGACAGCGGTATGGACCGGGAGTACGGCGCGCAGGAAGCCCTGGCGATGATCCGCCGGCAGGACTTTGCGCCGTCGGCGGTGGCATTCGACGCAGCGTTCGGTAGCGAATGAGCGAATGAGCGAATCAGTGAATGAAAGAATCAGTGAAACTTTGTCCTGCTATTGATTCGCTGATTCTTGATTCGCTGATTCTTCTACGGAGGTATGCATGAGTGACAGTGGCGGTTTTACAACGATGGCCGGCGCGAAGGCTACAGGTGAGGCCCCGACGATCGGCGTCGGGATGTTGGGCTACGCTTTTATGGGCAAAGCCCACAGCAATGCCTACAAGAAAATTCCCTACATGATGTACCCACCGCCCGCCGTGCCCGTTTTGGCGGCGATTTGCGGGCGCAACGCAGAAGGTGTGGCCGAAGCAGCTAAACGCTATGGCTACGCGAAGTATTACACCGATTGGCGCGAAATGCTCCAAGACGAGAACGTGCAACTCTTCGACAACGGTGCACCCAATTACGCCCACGCCGCACCGTGTATCGCGGCAGCACAGGCGGGCAAACACGTTTTTTGCGAGAAGCCCCTGGGACGCAATCCAGAAGAGTCCAAAGCGATGTGGGAAGCGGCGGAGAAGGCCGGCGTCAAGCACATGGTCGCCTTCAATTACCGTTTCCTACCCGCCATCCGCCAGGCGCGCGAGTTGATCGAAAGCGGTGCATTAGGGCGCATCTACCACTATCGCGCCGTTTATTTGCAGGAATGGGTCATGCCGCATTACGGCACACCGATGGTATGGCGCCTGAACAAGGCTGAGGCTGGCGGCGGCAGCATCGGCGACCTGGGCGCGCATATCATCGACCTGGGACGATTTCTGGTGGGCGAGATCGAGAGCGTGGGGGCGATGACGCGCACCTTCATTCCAGAGCGCCCGCTGCCCGATGGAACGATGGCGAAAGTAGAGCTGGACGACGCCTTTGTCGCTACCGTCGCCTTCGAGGGCGGCGCCATCGGCACACTGGAAGCGACTCGCTTTGCCGCCGGGCGCAAAAACCACGCCGTCATCGAGATCAACGGCGAGAAGGGCAGCATCGTCTTCGACCTGGAGCGACTGAACGAGATGGAGGTCTACTGGGTCGGTGAAGGCCGCAAAGAGACGCAGGGCTTCAGCCGCGTCCTGGTCAGCGAGCCGTACCATCCCTGGTGGTCGAACTGGTGGCCGCAGGGACACATGATCGGCTGGGAGCACAGCTTCGTCCACGAGCTGACGCACTTCCTCGACTGCATCGTCAACGACAAGGATGTCGCCCCTTATGGCGCCACCTTCGAGGACGGTTATCGCACCGATTGCGTCTGCGCGGCGCTTGTAGAGTCGGCGCAGACCAAACGGCAAGTTGATGTCGTCTATTGACTTCCCGGCGAATTCTTGCTAAACTATAGCGTGTCTACGAGAGGCCAAGATCATAGCGGCGGCTTATAGTAGCGGCTTCAACTGCTCTTACCCTAAGAGACCCATCCTCCGCCGCTTGATTCGAGCCAGGCTTACGTAAGTCCTGAGGATATAGGATTGGTAACTATTCAGCCGCTCTTGCCAGGTGGCGAACGGGACTTTGGAAATGGTGCATAATGTGCTGACACTTCGACCATAGGTGCTGACCCTCTTATCCCCCAGCCCCCTTCTCCCCCGCAAGCGGAGGAGAAGGGGGCGAAAAAGAGGGGGTGTGGCGGGCGGCTTCGCCGCCCGCCACACCCCCACAAAAAGCCCTCCTTCCTGGGGGGAAAGGGAGCAGAGGGATGAGCTTATAGAAACACGAATATCTCGTCATCCAAGAGCACCTGGCATACCAAAATCCGCGCCAAGTCTGGTATAGGGAATAAGTGGCTTCACCAGGTTGACTGGCCTGAATAGTTACTATGATTGTATACGTCGCTGTGTTTCTGTGATAGGGCATAAGATCATGCCATGGCTCCACAGTGAGAAAGGAGGTGAGCGTAGCGGGAATCAGGAAAATCGTTACTTTTCTCATAAAGTTGTTGATATCACCATCGAGTTGAAAGGAGAGTCTTACACTATGCGCAAGTTTCGTTTACTTTCATTGTTTTTGATTGTGACATTGATTGTGCCGTTCAGTTCGGTCGCAGCCTCAACCACCCCTGCATCACAAGCTAAAGCACCGACAACGGACCCGACACAAACACCGGCGGCCCAGCCTGTGGCTGCCGCCCCAACGCCGCCGGGCGCTATACCGGCGCACGCTGTTGAGATTGATCCGGCTGCACTGGCAGAGCTTTCCGCCGAGGAGATCATCGCGCAGTATGGCTATGTGCCCCATGCCCTGGCAGATCAGGTCAAGGGCCAGAGCATGATGATGGTCATCGAGCTGGATCAAGCGCCGTTGGCAACGTATTACGCCGAGCAAAAAGCGGCGGCCAGAACGCTGAGCAAGAACAGCATGACCGTGTATGTCAACCAAATAAAGGCAACACAGGCCAAAGTGCAGAGCCAACTGGAGGCGATGGGGGTCCAAATCATCTCCAAGCCCTACACCACCGTCTATAACGGGTTCCTGGCCCATGTGCCGCTGGAGCAGACCAACGCAATCCTCGCCCTAGATAACGTGAAGGCCGTCCACCGCGCGCCGCAACACACGCCGGACTTGAACGCCAGCGTGCCGCTCATCGGCGCGCCGGAGGTCTGGGAGGATCTGGGATTCGATGGCGAAGGCGTGACCATCGCCGTCATCGATACCGGCATCGACTACACGCACGCCGCCCTCGGCGGCAGCGGCAACCCTGACGATTATGCCAACAACAATCCTGACGTCGTTGAAGCAGGCACCTTCCCCACCGTCAAAGTTATCGACGGGCACGACTACGCCGGCACGGACTATAACGCCGATCCCGACGATCCGGCTTACCAGCCCGAACCGCATCCGGACGACGATCCACTGGACGAGTACGGACATGGCACACACGTGTCCTCCATCGCTGCGGGGATCGCCGCAGGGCAGGTGATGACCGGCGTTGCCCCCGGAGCGACATTGATGGCCCTCAAGGTCTTCGGTGCGGAAGGCAGCACAAACCTGGTCATGAATGCGCTTGACGACGCCGTAGCGCACTACATAGAATACGGCTGGCCGCAGGTCATCAATATGTCGCTGGGTTCCGACTATGGGCCGGGTGACGTAGACGATCCCGATGTCGTGGCGACGAACGCTGCCGTGACCGCGGGTATCGTAGTCGCCACTTCCATCGGCAACTCGGCGGACGTGCCGTACATCGCCGGCTCACCGGGCACCGCCTCGGGCACGATTGGTACGGCAGCTTCGACCACCGGTTATGCCACCATGCCGACGATCCAGGATGCTGGCGGCACCATTTTCTTTACTCCTATCATGTATCAGCCGAGCGCATTCGATGAGACCGCAGCGCATTACAATACAGCGCTGACCGCCCCACTGGCTTATGTAGGGCACTATGCGGTCGATAATCTGCTGTGCGCCACCGCCGACCTTACGCAAACCGGGGCGTTGACAGGCAAAATCGCCCTCATCCAGCGTGGCACGTGCGGCTTTGCCGTGAAGGCGCGCAATGCTGAGGCGTTAGGCGCGGCAGGCGTGATCATCTACAACTCGGCAGCCGGCGGCGATGCACTGATCACCATGGCCGATGACGGCCTTCCCAACGGCATTCCGGCTGGCTTCGTTGGCCTCACTGATGGTTTGAGTCTGGCTAGACGCGATGGTCAACCGGTCACGGTCAGCGCCGAGAATGATGTTACGACGTTGCCCAATCCCTACATCCCCGCCGACACCGTCGCCGACTTCTCGTCGCGTGGCCCTCGCGGCACCGACTCCAAACTCAAGCCCGATGTCACGGCGCCTGGTGTGGCGATTTTCGCTGCGGCTATGGGGACAGGCACGCAGGGTGTTTCCTTCAACGGCACCTCTATGGCCTCACCGCACATCGCCGGTGTGGCCGCGCTGATGGTGCAGGCGCACCCCGACTGGACGCCGGAGCAGATCAAGGCCGCTATCATGAACACCGCTGTGGACCTCGTGGACGGGTCACCGATTCCGCGCCAGGGCGCGGGCCGGGTGCGGGCCTATGAGGCCGTGCATACGCCGGTGGTAGCCGTAGGCGAGGAGACCGCAGTGAGCCTGAGCGAGTTGTTCCTGGCCGGCGAGAATGAGCACGTCATCACCCGCACCGTCACGCTCTACAATTCCGATGCCATCTCGCACACCTATGCTGTGGGCTGGGCTTATCAGGGCGCATCGTTTGACCAGGGTGTGGATGTAGCTTTCTCCGCCACCAACGTAACGGTAGGCCCGCATGGCGAAGCCGAGGTGCTTGTGACCTTCACCTTCGACGCCACCCAACTTCCTGCCAACTACTACGAGCTCGAAGAAATCTACGGGTACATCACCCTCATGCCAGCCGATCCTAATCTGACGATCAGTAAGACAGTTGAGACTGTCCATACACCGGTGCTCTTGGGTGATGTAGTCACGTATACGATCAGCCTTAGCAATCTTGGCTCAAATAATGCTACGGGCTTTGTTCTTACCGATATACTGCCTGCGGGTCTGATCGGCGACAATTTGGACGAGATGGTTGACATTCCTGCCGGCGAGACTGTATCCTTCGTCCTCACCGCTACTGTTAGCACCGATCCCCTATACTACGGAGCCACCATCACCAATATAGCTAGATTCAGCCACGTCAGCGCCAGTGGCCAGGCTGAGGCTTCAATCACCCTTGAACCTGGCACGGTTGACCTCGTCATTAACAAAACTGTGGTGACCCCGCACGCCCCTGTGTTGTTGGGAGATGTGGTGACCTACACAATCTCGGTAGCTAACAACGGCACCCTCACCGCCGAAGACGTCGCTGTCACCGACACACTGCCTGCGGGTCTGATCGGCGACAATTTGGACGAGATGGTTGACATTCCTGCCGGCGAGACTGTATCCTTCGTCCTCACCGCTACTGTTAGCACCGATCCCCTATACTACGGAGCCACCATCACCAATATAGCTAGATTCAGCCACGTCAGCGCCAGTGGCCAGGCTGAGGCTTCAATCACCCTTGAACCTGGCACGGTTGACCTCGTCATTAACAAAACTGTGGTGACCCCGCACGCCCCTGTGTTGTTGGGAGATGTGGTGACCTACACAATCTCGGTAGCTAACAACGGCACCCTCACCGCCGAAGACGTCGCTGTCACCGACACACTGCCTGCGGGTCTGATCGGCGACAATTTGGACGAGATGGTTGACATTCCTGCCGGCGAGACTGTATCCTTCGTCCTCACCGCTACTGTTAGCACCGATCCCCTATACTACGGAGCCACCATCACCAATATAGCTAGATTCAGCCACGTCAGCGCCAGTGGCCAGGCTGAGGCTTCAATCACTGTTCAGAATTGGTACTACGTCTATCTACCGTTGGTGATGCACAGCACAACGGCAACAACGGCGGTTGCAGTTCAACCTCAGGCCGCGGCCCAGCCGGAAGGTATGCTGCGTGTGCCGTTCTACTTTGTGCCGCGCCCCTACACCGAACTTGACATCACGGCGCAGACGGTGATTGACGATCCCGCCACCGATGCGGCTACGTTCGAGATCACCCACACCGGCCCGATTTCCTCCAGCCTGTGGGTCTTCCCCTTGCTGGTGAGCGATCCCCAGGAAACGGGAACCGCCGGCGATGTGCGCGCATTCGGCGCAGACTACGGGTGGAACAGTGGAACCTATGGCCCGATGATCTCTTTCGCCATTGACGCCTGGGCGCCCTGGCACACGGCCATGTATTACTTCACCGAGTTCGACCTGTACATCGACAACAACGAAGATGGCAATCCAGAGTACCTCATCTACAACTACCCGGTCGGCGATGGTACATACATTCCGCGCATCTACGCGCTGCAAACTGGCCTCGTCAGCCGCTATAGCCCCTACCTCATCTACACGGATTACAACTCCGGCTACATGGAGTTCTATGTCCCGGCGGCTTATCTGGGCCTGGGCAGTAGCAACACCACCTTTGACTACCAGTTGTTCGGCTATGACTGGGATGCAAATGAAGATGAAGTCGCACCGGGCAGTTTCGACTATGCACGATCTCCTTTCGCAGCATCCTATACCGGTCCGGAAAATCCAGATGGGTCTTTTGGCCCTGGTCCGGCCGATCATGCCGCGACCATCGAGGTCATGGTCAACGACCTGGTGGGCTACGCCTACAGCCAGCCTGAAGGCGCGATGATCGTCGATTACGTCGGCAATCCACAAAACGGCGGGCAGGCATATCTCTACCCGATCACGTTGCCCGACATCGACGCCGTCACCATCTTGCACACCAATGACTTCCACGGGCAACTGGAGCCTTCCGGCAGCAACCCCGGCATTGCGCGCGTAGCGAGCGTCATCAATAACGCGCGCGCGACGAGGGGCACCGACAGTGTGCTTCTGGTGGACGGGGGCGACGAGATGCAGGGTAGTTTGCTCTCTAACATCTTCAAGGGCGAATCCACCATTGATCTGTTCAACTTCATGGGCTACAACGCCGCCACCTTCGGCAACCACGAGTTCGACTGGGGGCAGCAAGTACTGATCAGCCGCACGCTGCAGGCAGATTATCCCTTCCTGGCGACCAACCTGGTTGTCAGCGATACCGGTAGCTGCGCTACTGCGGGCTGGACTGTACCGGCTTTCGCCCAGCCCTGGGTCACAATGACGGTGGGGGCGCCCGGTCACGAAGTGGTGATCGGCCTCATCGGCGTGACCTCGCAGGAGACGCCCTACATCACAATAGCAGAAGCCACACAGGGCTTGTGCTTCAAGGATGCCGCCACCTCCATTGCTCATTACTATGACGCGGTGAAGGCAGCAGGTGCGGAAGTGCTCGTGGTCATCAGCCACCTGGGCAACGTCGATGGCGGGTACGGCTACGGCTTCCCGGTCTACGGCGACCAAACACTGGCCAAGAGACTGGTTGAAGCGGGCAACCCGGTGAATCTGATCATCGGTGGGCACAGCCATACCAACCTCTCCGCCGCGCAGGTGGTCAGCGGGACCACGGTGGTGCAGGCGTACTACAACGGTCGCCGCGTGGGTCGCGCGGATGTTATCTACAACCGCACAACCGAGCAAGCGACGATCGCCTGGCGATCGATTGTAGTCAATCCACCGCCAACGCCACCGGCGACGCAACCGGCAGCCACACTGCAAGACGCGGCTACCACAGCCCGCCTGAACCTCTGGGCGCAGGATCCTGACTACCTGGCGCTCATCAACACTGTGATCGGGTACACCAACATCAGTCTGACCCGCAGCGATTCGGAAGACAACACGATGGGGGCGTTCGTCAATGATGCGATCTACAACGAGCTGAACAACGACGCCGAAGCGGGCAACAACGCGGACATGGTCTTCAACAACTCCGGCGGCCTGCGCGCGGACATCCTCGCCACCGGCGCGCCGACCACGCCTTACACCCTCACCTACGGAGCGCTGTTCAACGTGCTGCCCTTCGGCAACCAGACCATCGTGGGCGACATGACCGGCGCCCAGATCATGGAGTTGCTCAACCAGAGCGCCACGCTCTTCAAGGGCACGCTGCAGGTCGCGGGCATCCGCTTCAAGTATTACAGCTACGGAACGCTCAACGATCCAACCAAGCCCAAAAGTTATAACAGCAGTTGGTGGGCCTGGGGCGCGTATGACGTTGAGGTCAAGAATGGCAACACCTGGGAGCCGATCGATATGGATACGGTCTATCGCGTCGGCACCAACGAGTTCCTGGCGCCGGCCGGACAAGACGGGTTCACACCCTTCAAGTACATGACCAACATCTCCTACTGGGGCGACATGTTGAACCAGGTCC
>DAOOGN010000107.1:0-11817 GCA_035415725.1 Anaerolineae bacterium
CGCCGGTACGACTTTATGAGACTTGTTAAGGTACGACTTTACGAGATTCGACACTCTCTAATTTCTTACCGGAGGCTCGATGCGCAACCACGACCGAACTGAAGAACGTGTCGCTTTTCAAGAGGCTGCGCCATACTTGCCGCAGATCGATAGCCGGGCCGACGTCGCCATCGTCTACGGCCTTGATCCGGGCTTCGAGGAACGCTTCGCCCGCTGGAAAGAAGCCGGCTACTTTCCCATTCCCTCCCCTCAATCCCCGTCTACTTTTACTGTTAATGCTCACCTTCATTCCGGGCTGCGCCCGAAAGGAGATCACTGTGTCAACGGATAATCCGACCGCAAAAGGACGTTGGCAGGCGGCGTTGGAGCAGGCCTTGCCTGCGCCGACGCTGTCGCCGCTGCGCAACGTGTCTATGATTGGCCCCTTTGAGAATCAAGACTACGTGGGATTGGAGACCGCTTACCCGCCGGAGCAGGGCATTGACCTGACGGCCTCTTATCCCGGCAAGACGGGAACGGTGTCCTGGCGGCCCGCTCCCGGTTTAAGTGGCATTCTGAAGCAGCCCATTGACTTCGGCGCGTGGACGCCGACCGAGCCGTGGAGCGTGCTGTACCTGTACGCCGAGATCGAAGCGCCGGAGGCGCAACTGGCGCAACTGGTCGTTGGGTCTCAGGCGTGGGTGTACGGCTGGGTCAACGATCAGCCCGTCCTCTCGCCGACCATGCCATTTCCGGCCAACCCGCAGGACAGCCGGGCGTGGGTCGCGCTGCACCCGGGAACCAATCACCTGCTGCTCAAGCTGCTCTTCGAAGGCAAGACGTGGGGCCTGGAATGGCGCATCGAGAGTTACGGTGCGCCCAAATCCGTCAGCGCGGCGCTGGATGATCTGACAGCGCGCGCGCCGGATGCCGTGACCCGCCTGACCGCGCGCTTCGCCCTGGCGGAAATCTACGCCGCACAGGGGAATGTCTCCGCGACCCGCCGCGCGCTGGATGCGCTGCGCCGCGACCCACTCGCCACGCAGTGGGACGCGGCCTGGGCCGACGCCGTGGAGCAGCGCTACGCCGCGACTGGCAGTTTCCTGCCGCTGCACGATGTTTCCGTGCCGTACACGCCGGTGATGGACATCGAACCCTACGAGAACTTTTGGCCGCAATCCACGCCGCCCGCGCAGGAATTGCTGGTGGTGGACGCGAGCGCGGCGACGCCGCAGCTCGAATTTGCGTTGAGTGTTTTGCAGGGCCTCGTCAACCGGACGCAGCCGCGCCTCTACCTGCTGCACACCCGCTACGACCGGCAGGATCGCCAGTGGCTTGACGAGTTGCACTTCGAGGGTTACACCTCGCGCCAGATTGCGTTCTCAGAGGCGTGGACGACCTTCCGCAGTGAGCTTAAGGGAGTGATCCTGTATGACAGCAGCATCATGGACGAGATCGGCGCCTTCCATTCCGATCAACTGAATCAGACCAACGTGTTGTTGATGATCGGCGCGCTGGAGAACGCCGTGCCGGTCACGCCGGAGATGAACGAAACGCTCCAACTGCCGGTCGTTTTTGATGCGCGCGGCCAGTGGGCCAACCAGTACGAAATGATGCGCTGGGCCTACGTGGAGCTTTTCCCCAGGATGAACCACCGCATCCTGGCAACCAACTATCCGGGCATTTTTCTCATCACCGATTACCTGGTGGCCTTCAAAGTCTTCACTTTTTGGTTCCCCGAGTACCGCACGCCGCCGGAGGAGAATCTGCTGCGCGGTATCCTTGCCTCGACACCGCCCAACACGCCCATCGTCGGCTGGTGGTTCGACTGGATGCCCACGCCCAAAGACTCCGAACACTTCTCCGCCGACGCGGTGATGGAAGGCCCCGGCGTGCTGTACGGCTCGTCCTTCGGCAAAGTGCTGACACCCTCCCACGAGGCGACCAACCTCTCCGTCCATTCCGGCGTCGCCGTTGGGCCGTACCGTCACAAGACGCCGGCTACGCCGGAATACGACCCCACCAAGGTCTACTACGCCCACGTCATCTCCGATGGCGACAATCTGGGCGAGGCGTTGATGATGCGCACCCGCGACCTGCAATGGGACAAGCCGGAGCGCGGCAGTTTCCCGATGGGCTGGTCGTTTGCGCCCGCTGCGGCGAAGCTGGCCCCGCCGGTGCTGAACTACTATCTGCGCACCGCTTCCCCCAACGATTTGCTGGTCGGCGGGTTGGGCGTCGGCTACACGCATCCGACGATGTACCTGCGCGCCTATCCTGAACAGCGCGAAGCGCTCTATGCGGCTTATGCCCGCAAGACGGATGAGGCGTTGGGTTGGATCGATACGTCGTGCCTGTGGCTGATTGGAGGTCGGGATGAAGAAGAGGATCGCTACGCGCGCGGCTCCAGCGGACGTTTGCAGGGCATCTTCACCGGCTACGGTGGCCCGGTGGAGGCCGCCTGCGCGCGCCTCGCCCCGAACAACGTAGTTGCCTTCCGCCCCGCAACCCATTTCGACACCAGCCCCGAAGAAGAACTGATCCAGCACATGGTTGACGATATCCGCACCGCCGCCGGCGACACCCGCCCGGCCTTCGTCGAGGCGTGGGTGCTCAACTGGGCGTGGCGGATGGATATGCTTCAAGAAGTCCAGCGCCGCCTTGGCCCCGACTTCGTGTGCGTCCGCCCGGACGTTATGGTAAAATTGCGGTTAGAAGCAGAGAAATGAGGGGGAGAGGGGGAGACAGGGAGAGAGGGTGACAGAGTATCAACCTGGAACTTGCAACTTGCAACTTCGGACTAAGGACTAAGGACTAAGGACTATATGGTGGCAATAACGTATCAACAGAGAATTGACGCTTTACGCGAGACGAAATTGGAACACAACCGGGCGAAGCTGGCCCGCGACGGGTATCACGACGTTGACGATCACGGCAATATCTACTGGCCGGAGCCGATTCCCTTCACGCCCAAATCCAACCATCCTTCTGGCGGATGCTACGGCGCGCGCTGCATCGGCGAGAACTTCCGCGCGTGGCTGGATGTCCATCCCGTTTATATTCATCCTATGAGCGCGCTGGCGGGAGCGTGGGCGGGCTTCATCCCCGGTGTCGGCGGGTGGAAACCGGAGGATCGTCCGACGCACCTGGCACCGCTGCACGACAAGTATTACCTGTGGCACAACGGCATCGGCGCGATGAACCACCTGGGCCCGGATATGCGCATCGGCCTGGATCTGGGGTGGGGCGGCCTGCTTAAGAAGATTCGCTATTACCGGGAGTTGAACCGTCCCACCGATCCATCGTTCTACGACGCCGAGGAGAATCTGGTTCTGGGCGTGCAGGATTGGATCCGGCGGCACGTCATCCAGGCGCGAGAGATGGCGGAAGACGAAGACCGCCCCGAAATACGCGAAAACCTGCTCACGATGGCCGACATGAACGAATGGCTGGTTGAAAATCCACCGCGCACGCTGCGGGAAGCCTGCCAATTCCTCGCCTGGTTCCAGTCCATTGACCGGATGTGGGCAGCCGGGGGCGCGCTGGGCCAACTGGATGAGTTGCTGCGCCCCTATTACGAAGCCGACCGCGCCGCCGGCATCATTGAGGATGAGGCCGTGCTGTGGTTCATCGCCAGCCTCTTCTACAACGACACGCACTACTCGCAGATCGGCGGCGAGGCTCCGGATGGGCACGACCTGACCAGCCGGATGTCCTATCTGATCCTGGAAGCCGCGCATCGCTTGAAGATTCCGTACAATCTGGCACTGCGTGTTCACGACGGGATGGACCTCCACCTTCTTCATACGGCGCTGGAATATCATTTGGAGGACGGAACCGGCGTCAGCTTTTCGTGTTCCAAGGGACTGAACGAGGGTTACATCAAGAGCGGTGTTCCGATCCAGTTAGCTCGCATGCGCGCGAAGGTCGGCTGTAACTGGACGGCGCTGCCGGGCATCGAGTATCCGCTGCAAGACGTGACCCGCCAGAGCCTCGTGGCGCCGTTCCTGCATGCCTTCGAGGAAACCGTCGCCGACACCGGGTCCCCGCGCACGATGGAAGCGCTGTGGGAGCGCTACGTCCATCATTTGGCGATTTCTGTGGACGTGATGAAGCAGGGATTGGACTGGCACATGGAGCATCATGCGCAGAACACCATCGAAATCGTGCTCAATCTCTTCTGCCACGGCACCATGGAGCGTGGCCTGGATGCCTCGGCGGGCGGCGTAGACATCTACCATCTCACGGTGGACGGGGTGGGGCTGGCGACCGTCGCCGACTCCTTTGCCGCGGTTGAGCAGCGTGTGGTCAACGAGAAACGCCTGACATGGGAGGGGCTTAAGCAGCACCTCGACAACGACTACGCGGGTGCGGAGTCTATCCGTCTGATGCTGAAGAACATCCCCCGCTTCGGCTCCGGCAATTCACGGGCTGACTTCTGGGCGAAGCGTATCTCGCAAACGTATGTGGCGCTTTTTGATACACCCACAGCGCGCGGCTATAAAGTGTTGCCAGGCCTGTTCTCTCATGGTGACATCGTGCGTCTGGGCAGCTACCTGCCGGCGACACCGAACGGACGTCATGCTCACGCCCCAATCTCCCATAGTTCAGAACCGGATCCCGGTTTCGCGTCGCAGGGCGGCGGTGGCCCTACGGCCAAAGCCAACGCCGTCGCTGCCGTCCAGCCGGGACGCGGTAATTCTGCTCCGCTTCAGCTCGACATCGATTTCAAACTGATGGAGGAACAGGGTGGGATCGACACGGTTGCCGCGATGATCATGGCGCACAATCAGCAGGGAGGGACGCTGATCAATCTCAACATCATTTCCAAAGAGAAAATCTTGGAAGCGCATGCCGACCCGACCAAGTATCCTGACCTGGTCGTGCGCGTGACTGGTTACAGTGCGTTCTTCCACTCGCTCTCGCCGGAATACCGCCAGCAGGTGGTGGATCGCCTTTTGGCCTGAGATAAGGAATCAGGGGATGCGCAGTGCCCTGCGTATCCCCTGATAGCGCTTTCCCTCTTTTAGTTATTTCACCTGACTTCGCTTAACTATGTTATTTCCCTTCTGGGTTTTGAATGACGAACTGCGAATTACAAATTCCCGCTCCCTGATTACGGATTGACCTGAATCTTCTGAATCTGAAACACCCACCGGTTCGCCGGGGTCTGCGGGCAGACCAGGCGGATGGGACCCTTGTCCGGTTCAGCTTCGGTGATCCACTTGTCGTCTTTCTTGAGGGCGATGATGGCGCCTTGCAGTTCATCGCGGGTGATATCGATGGCGTAGCCGTCGGCGGCCGTGGCGGTTATGGTGCTGTATTCGCCGACGCCCGCTTTTTTGAAAAGCTCGTCCACCGCCGGGCCGCTCCACGAAGCGACTTCGTCTTCGCCGAGCGATTTCTGCATCAACACGTCCGTCAGATCGACCTGTTCCAACTGGACGAGGGTGGCGTAATCCAGTGTCAACGGTGTGTCCACTGCCCCGCTGATCTCCAGCGTCCACTCGACTTTCGGTGCGCCGCCGCAGGCCGCCAGAGCCAACAGCAACCCCAGGCCGATCACCATCCAATACCAGTTCCGGTTTTGTTTCTTGTACATATTTCCTCCTTGATAGTGATAGTAGTACATCGTGGTAGAAATTTCACACCCGTTAGCGATGGCACGGAGTGGATCGCCATGCTTGGAGCGGATTGCCAGGTCCGCGGTTCTGGCGCACTATGCCGGGATCGGCAGATCCCTGGCCAGCATTCACTGGGAAACTCTTTGTGCCGCGTAGTAGTAATGAATTGCGGGTTGCGAATTGTGAATGACGAATGGACTCCTTGACTCCTTGACTACCTCCCACACCGGCACCAGCATATCCCGTGGGATGAGATGGCCGTGGTTGCCCAGGCGGCCTTCTTCCTGGACGGCGTGCATGCCGTGGTCGGCGAAGATGAGCACGAGCGTATCGGACGGCAACATAGCGAGGATTTCACCCACGGCGGCGTCCACAACCGTGATGGTTGCCCTCTCTTCGGGCGTGTTCGGGCCATAGGTGTGGCCGGCGTCGTCGATGCCGTGGAAATGTACCCACAGGATGTCGGGCATGCCGGCATCGAGCACGGCAAGGGCATTGGCAAGGACGTTGTCGTCGGTGCTGCCGTTGCCGTCACGGTCGCCGGAGAGGACGATCTCGGCGTTGCGCAGGTTGAACGCGAGGGCGTCCCCTTCCACGGCGCTGGTACGCCGCCCCGCTTGTGCCGCGACATCGAACAACGTCTCGACAGTGGTGGCGCGTGTGCCGCGGATTTCCGCTTTGTTGACGGCGGGCGGCGCGCCGGTGAGTATCACGGCTGAAGCGATAGCCGTACTCGGTGGATATTCGCTCACCCCCACCGCAGGTTCACCCAACGCCGCCAGTGTGGGAATGAGGCCGGCGTCGCGCGCTTCCGTGTAGCGCACATAGCCAAACCCATCGAGAAAGAGCAACAGGACATGACTGACCTGTGTAGTAGTGAGGACGTCGCCGGTTGCCTGGGCGGGCGCCGGCAAGCCCAGCGCCGCCGCTGCCGTCGGCGCGATGTCGACCAGGCGGGTGGTGACGGCGTCGGCCAGCGCCGACGTGCTGCCCTCTATACGGGCGGCGTGCCATGTTTCCCCGTCGATGCTGAGCGCGCCGCTTTTTTGCCATCGGGCATTGCCGGCCACAGTAGCCCAGTCGAAGGTTTGGGTAGTTCCGTCGTTATCGGTCAACGTCAGCGTATCCATCAGACGGTAGCCATGTTGGTACAGCACCCGTTCCAGCAGCAGGCTGCTATCTTTCTCGATATCACTGTCTTCTCCCACAAACGCCTGCAAATCACGCCATGTCGCACGGCTGATGACCGTCTCTGCCCCATCCGGCCCCGCCAACGTCGTTTGCCATCCGCCGCCGCATCCCGTCAGGAGGAAGCACCCTGTAACCACCAAGGACACAAAGGACACGAAGGGGGTTTTACTGGATGCCCTGTGTGTTCTTCGGGGTGATTTTTCTGACTTTCTGTGCACCAGTTTCACGGTTTCAGTGTGTCTCCTCACTCAGAGCGCAATTCCACGACGTCTGTAATCCACTGCGAGCGGCCACGTTTGGGCAGCACGAGCGTCACCTGCCCGCGCAACTGGACCAACAGTGCGCCGCGCGCTTCATCGGCGGAGAGCGTGGACTCTGCGCCGGAAGCGTCGCGCACGACCAACTGTGTGAACGCAGGGTTGGCGACGATGCCGACGATGGGGACGCCTTCGACGCGGGAACCGCTCGACGCTTTACGCACGGCCCCATCTTCTTCACTCTTGAACATCACGTCGGTTTGCTCCACCGTGACCAACTGTGTCGGGCCGATGAGCAGCCGGCCTATCGAGGTGGACTGTCCGTCAATCACCAACGGCGTCTCCTTCTCCACCACGATAATCCGCTGGATGCCCTTGATCCACGATGAAATGTGCAGATTCTCGTCGGCAAAGCGGATGCCGTCTTCGTAAGGCATCAGTAGCGCGCTCGCGGTGAGATTTTCCCTGGTGATGGTGACGAAGCCGCCATCGTTTGAGGTCAGGGTGACGCTCTCGAAGTCGGCCACGCCTTGTTGGGCCAGGAAATCCAGCAGCGGCAGGTGGGTATGCGGCTGGTCGCGGTAGGGCAGGATGTCGTCGATGAGCACGTAACCCGGATGGGGCACATCGCCCCCGAAGGTGATCCCGGCGTAGAACGGCACATTTTCCATTTCAATCGCGCCGTGATCGTCGTGGCAGGTTGTGCACGTGTGGAACTGGGACGGTTCATGGCACTCGAGGCACTCATTCATCGTATAGGCTTCTTCTGCCAGGGTAGCGAGCGGAAAGTGCGTCAACAACTGCACGGGCACCGGTTTCTGCGCGCCGGCACTTAGGCCAATAATGCCGACAACAAGGATGATCAAAGCAGCCATTAAAATCCACGACCAACGACGTTTGTGCATAACACTCCTCGTATAAAACAGTCCGGTTGTCTAGGACGGATTGCCCATTCACCCTGCGCCGCGAGTTACCGGGTGACGATCACCGCCAACATCGCTACCGCCAGTATGCCGAGGGCGACGCCGTCTCGTCGGGTGAAGGCGACTTCCCGCAGGAAGGTGCGACGCGGATATTTGCCGAAGCAGCGACCTTCCATCGATACGGCCAGCGCGTCCACTTTGCTCATCGCCGAGACGAGCAGCGGCAGGAAGAATTGCCGGGCGAGGGCGAAGAAACGTTTCACTCCGCCCCGGTCATAGGCAATGCCGCGCGCTAACTGCGCCTGATAGACGGTCTGCGCTTCTTGCTCGAACAGCGGCACCAGACGCAGCGCCGTGATCAGCATAAAACCGTAGCGATAGGGCACCCCCGCCTGCATCAGCGCATAACCCAGATCGTTCGGCTCGGTGGTCAACACGAACAGGTAGCTGAATAAAATCACGCTCAACAGCCGTCCCGCCGTGTAGATGCCCTTGACGATGCCCGTCTCGGTCACACGCAGTGGGCCGAGTTGTAGCAATGGCGTCTCCGCGTGGGTGAAGAAAACCTGCACCGCGAAAAGGGTCAGCGCGGTGACGGCGAAAAAGCGCAGGCCGCGCACTTTGTGCAACGTCAAACCGTTGAGCGGAAAGGCTGCCCCCGCCAGGGCGAGTATTATGAGCACGCCCATCGGCTGTTGCATGATGAAGAGCGCCACTGTGCCGCCCGCGAGCCACGCCAGCTTCACCAATGGATGCAGGTGATGCAGGAGCGAGGCGCCCGGCTGGTAGGTGACGCGCTGTAGCCGCCCCACTGCTCGGCGTGAGCGCGAGGCGTGATATGGGATCTGTGACGTGTCAGACATCGGTCATATTCCTGGGCGTGACAGGTTTTCTGAAATCTGTCACGTCTGACGGGAGATACGCTTCGCATCCCATACGCGCCAGTTGAGCGAAACCCTGTGCCGTCGGTGCGTCTATGATCAACCGCCCGGCCTGGAAGAAGAGCAGCCGGGTGGCGTAGCCCTGTGCGATATCCGGCGCATGGTTGATGAGCACCACCGAACTGCCTCCATTGACGCGCGCGCGCAGCCATTCCAGCAGTCGCGCGGCGTTGTCCGGGTCTTGTCCGATGAGGATTTCGTCCAGGAGAAGCAAACTGGGCGTATAACTGAGCATCGCCACCAGATTAAGCCGCCGTTTTTCGCCGTAACTCAGCCGGTACGGAGGGTCAGCGTGGCGGTCGCCCAGCCCGACTTCATCCAACAGAGCAATCGTCCGCGCCTCGGTTTCGGCATTCCATGTGCCGAAGTTGCGGGGGGCGAGCGTCGCCTCCTGCCAGACAGTTTCAGCAAACAGTTGGTGGTCGGGATTTTGGAAGATGTAGGCCGCGCGCTGCGCCATCTTAGAAACCGGCGTTGTGCGGGTGTCCAGCCCGGCTATCTCGACATGCCCTTCCGCCGGTTTGAGCAGACCGAGCAGGCATTGCAGGAACGTCGTCTTGCCGGAGCCATTGTCGCCCATCACCGCTACGAACTCGCCCGGTCTGATTTCCACCGAAACGTCGTGCAGCACGGTATGACCGTTGTATCCCGCGTGCAGGCGCTCTGTTTTGACCAAGGGGGAAGGGGGTAAGGAGTCCGAAGTAGGGAGTAAGGAGGAGGGAGTATGGAGTAAGGAGCAGGGAGTAGGAAGTAGGGAGGTTGGGAACTGACGACTATCGACTGAGAGCTGTCCGTCTTCCATCCGCAGCCAGCGAGGGCTGAAACGACGCAGGTAGGCGACTTTGTGTTCGATGACGATGACGGTGATGGCCTCCGCCTCGCGGATACGGGCAATCACGTCGAAAATTTGCGCAGTCGCCGTGGGGTCCAGATTAGAGGTCGGCTCGTCGAAGATCAACACCTGCGGGCGCGCCGCTAGCAGTGCCGCGACCGCTACGCGCTGCTTCTCGCCGCCGGAAAGTGTAGCCAGGGTACGGTCTTTGAGGTGTTGTGCGTCGACCACCTGCAACGCCCACTCCATGCGTCCCCGAATGTCCTCGCGTGGCAGACGGCGGTTTTCCAGCCCGAAGGCGATCTCATCCTGCACGGTGAGGGTGCAGAACTGCGCCTCCGGGTTTTGTTGCACCAGGCCGACGATTTCGGCAATGTCGTAAATGGGCGTGCGGCGCACATCCATCCCGGCGACGGTGATTTCTCCCGTCGCCTCGCCGTCGTATTGGTTGAACAGGAATCCGCCCAGCGCCAACGCCAGCGTCGATTTTCCGCAGCCTGACGGCCCCGTGAGGACGACAAACTCTCCCGGTGCGATATCGAGGTTAACGTCGCGCAAGGCGTAACGGTCACTGCCGCTAAAGCGATAGGAAAATCCCTGAACCTGGATCATCTGGATATTATCTACCGTTTACCTCTATCCGCGTCACCTGCGGCGCGATCACCGTTCCATCCATCTGCGCTACGGCAAACGTGACACGCTCCGTGCCGATGACGGTGAAGATGCGCGTTTCATCGTCGCGCAGCGCCCGGTCTAAGGGGATAGTGATCGGCTCCTCCGGGGTGAACAGCACGACGGTGGTGGCCTCGGGCGCCGGTTCGAGCGCTTTCAGCACTTCGCTTAAGGGCGCTCCCTGCAACTTTTGCGGGCCGTTGCCGACATCTAGTGTGATACTGTCCATCTCGAATTGCCAGTCATCAGGATTGAAAGGCGCCGGCTTGCCCAGCGCACCGCCGATCTCCAATGTTGCCGCCCCGACGACGGTGAGATGGCTCACGCCGCGCACTTGCGCCTTAGTATTCGCGGCGCCGACGATGTCATAGGAGGTCTTGCTGCCGGTCCCCTGCGAAGCGAGCAGCAGATTCGCATTCGTTTGGACTTCGTCCATGCTGATGAAGAAAGCGTAGCCATCGGTCGCCTGGACGAGCACCAGTTCCGCCTCGGCTTGCGGCTGCGCCTGGGCGATCAGCTCACGTAAAAGGACGCCGGTATAATGTGTAGCGTCTCCGGCGGTGATGGTCGGGAGGTCGCCGTGTTCTTGGGGATAGGTGTAAGGCGCGTCCACGGCGCCGTCGATGGGGATTTGAGCCGCGCCCCGTACCGCGCCGTGCAGGTAGATGGCAAGCAATGTCGCCATGAGCGCGACGCCGATCAGGAAAGCCGGATAGACGCGGCGGTGCAGCGGCTGCGCCGGGCGATCCTTGACGACGCCGGCGCGGCGCAAAGTGCTTGTCAGCGCATGCCCCAGGAAGCCGGCGAATACGATGCCCGACAGTCCGGCTATCGCGCCGATGAGCATCATAGCTCCATAAGAAAGGATGTCGGCAGGCAGGACGGCGAACAGTTGAAAGATGATGACGTTCGAGAAGGAGGCCAATCCGCCGGCGAGCAGGTAGCCGGGCAGGCGGTCCTTATCGCGGAAGGGCAGGAAACCCACATCCACCAGAATACCGGCGATGATGTCTACGAGAACGACGAGCAGGCCGTGAGTGTTGCCGGTGAGCAGTTCCACGAAACCTTTGACGATGCCGGTGACCGTACCCGTCCCCTGTTTGCCGGTTAGCCCCACGGCCAACGTTAGCCAGAGAACGTGTAACCCGGCAGCCCATTGCATCCCCCCCGGTATGCCGATGAAGGATTGCACAACGCGCCCGGCCATGTTGATGTAAGTGCTTGTCACGCCGCCTAGCGCGGCCAATGCTGCCATCAGCAGCAGATCGCGGGTGGAGAAATAGTAACGATTCTTTGGCATGGGATTCTCCTGTTTGAACGTTCAAACGTTGTATCTATTCAGGCTAGTGGTCTGTCAAGGATCATATTCCCAGTACGTACAAAATGCTGTTGTGGTTG
>DAOOGN010000108.1:0-11779 GCA_035415725.1 Anaerolineae bacterium
TGCCCCCTTCTTCCCCGCTTGCGGGGGAGAAGGGGGTTGGGGGATAAGAGGGTCAGCACCTGCCGAAGGGGTAACCTATTATGTGCCCTCCCCAAAGTCCCGTTCGCCACCTGGCAAAGGTGGCTGAATAGTTACCGCAGGACTACCCCTGCGCCCAACCAGACGGCTCGCCTGGGCAATCGGCGGCACAGATAACCAGACCGGGGCAAATGTCACAATGGGTCGGGGACTCCACCCGCTCGCGGTACGCCCGGAAGACGCCGTGATTCCAGATGTCATCCCACGCCGCGGTGAGGATGTTGCCCGCGCTTTGATAGGGGCCGCGCGGCGGGATGACGCTGCCATCCGCTTCAACGCGCACCGCCATGTCCCCGGAACAGCGTGGCCCGCGTTGGATCTGCCCGACCAGTGGGACTGTCGGATGGCGCTGCACGGGTGGATCCCAGATGAAGCGCGCCTGTGCATTATCGGCAGTATCTTCGACCGTCGCCGCGACCTGGCGCATCGCGTCGGCAGAAAAGACGCCATCCTGTTCGGCTAATGCTGCATCGGTCGTGGCGTAAGCAACGAAGGCGATGTTGTCCGCACCCGAGGCCAGCAAAGTGTCGATGGTGGCCGTGAGGGTGCTGAACGTGGCTCGGATCAGTGGAACTTCGGCGATGGCGCAGACCTGGTTTTCTTCCAGCCACGCCAGCAGTGCCACCGCGGCGGCATGGTCGCCGTCACCGCACAACGCATCGTGAACGGCAGGATTGTCGGAAGCGTAGAGGAGGGTGAGGTGATCCATGCCGGCTTGAACCAGGGCTGTCAACAATTCGACGTTTCCCAGGTCGCTAGCGCGCCCGCGCACTCCGGCGATCATCCCCAAATCCTCGGCGTGTTCGATGGCGCGGATCAGATGGGTTGTGTCGGGCTTCTGCGGCGCGAGCAGGGTCACATGCGGGATACCCACGGCCCACAACCGGTCGAGGAGCGGGAGCAATTTCTCCGGTTCGGCGAGCGGCAGTGAGGCTTGCAAGGGGGCGATAAGCTGGGTAGCGTGCGGGGAGATGGCGGCGTCATTGAGGTTGAAGACCGGGTACAGATCGCCGGGGGCGGTGATTTGCTTGATCATCGCCTCGACTCTGGCGATGTCTGCGCGCATCACATCCGCACTCGCGCCCCGGAAATTGGCAGTGAGATCGCCGAGAATCGCATCCGTGTTTTTGCCATCGAGCAAACCCTTGGCGATGACGACGCCGGAGGGCGACAAGTGCGCCACGGCGGCCGCGTTGGCAATCAACATCCCGGTGCCGTCGCGCTCCACCCGCAGGTGAAAGCGCGTGTATTTACCCTCGGCCTCCTGCATGGCGTGATAGAGACCGGGAGGAATGGGGGATGACGGTGTGGAGCGTTTGAAACTCAACAGGTTCTTAAGCCATTGTACTGCCATAGTTACCTCCTGATTCGATGCTCATAACTCGTGCTAAATGCTCGATGTCGATATAGCCAGCGACTCAAGTTGCGACTACCGCTACGACGCCCCGCCATGGGTGAAAGTGATGACAGAGCAGAAAAACAGAAAGTGAGTTCTCCAATGACAATGACACTTCAAGTACGGCAACGTGGCACTGTGACTTTGCCTGCCGCAATCCGTGACCGATATAACATCCAAACCGGCGACAGTTTCCGGCTGGTCGATCTGGACGGCGTGCTGGTACTCACCCCTCTCACGTCGCCGATCTCCGCGAACAACGCGAGCGATATGTCGTCGAAAAGTACGGAACTGAAGTCGCCTAAGCCACGCGTTTCCATTGACGCCGATGTTATCTTTGCCGGCGCTGCTGCGCCCCACACCCAAGGTGTCAGCTACATCATCCTCGGCATGAGCGAATTGACACTGCTGAATGGCGTCACCTCTGAACAGGCCATCACGAAAGTGACACGCAACCTTGCCGCCAAATTGCCCGGCAAGCTGCCAGAATTTCACTTGCTGGTTAGCCGTGCCCTTCATGTCGTACCCGATCCTACACCGGAAGAACTCAGCATGTACTCCGGGCAGGCCGATCCTAAAGACTTGCCACTCCTGGTCGCCGCACTGCGCGAAGCGTGTCCATATTTCGTCACTTGCAACACACGGCATGACTTTCCAACCGGTAAGGACATCAAAATCATGCGGCCCGGCGACTTGCTCCTCACGATCCGCCAGAGGTTGGGACAGTTGTAACCCTGGACCCTTTTCGCCTCCTTATCCCTGGCGATATTTGCGCTCGTAGAGCGTATCGTCGTAAGAAGCGCGGCGGCCGGGACAGTTCTCGCGCGGGCAGAGCTGGCAACTGGCGAAGTCGTCAGTGGTGGAGAAGCGTATCCCCGACACACTCTTGTTGGGGATCATCAAGAAACTGTCTGTGAGTTCCACGCCAATCGCTCCTTTGACGTCGCCGAGGAGGGTGAAGAGCGGGCACTGCTGCGGCAGTGGCCAATCGGCGAGCGATCCCGGCGACATTACTGCCGTTTTCCCCGGTTCGTAGTCGGCCGTTATGGACTCGTCCAGCGCCTGGAGCGCAACCCGCATCGCCATTTCTTTGATGACGTCGGCCCAATACTGGAAGAGCATGTCATCTTGCGCATGCGCCCATTGATCCAGTTCCACGCCGCAGGTAGCGACGTAGGGGAAGACGCGGTGGACGTTCTCCAGGTTCACACGCAGCACCCGGCTGGTCAATTTGATGCCGTCCACAACGACGTTGTCATCACCTTTAGCGTCAATGAAGGCGACTTTGTAGAGCGCCTTCGGTCGGGCGATGGACTCGGCTTCGTCCCGCAGCCGCCGAAGTTCGGTGAGATAGGGACTGCCTTCTTTGAGTCGCAGTCGCTTCATCAGCCCTGCGAGGTCCAGTCGGAAAGGAATGGCGTCGATCATGGAACCATTTATCGGCGAATCATGACGTTGTTCATTCATTATGATTGGCTCTTTCAAAAAGTTTTGACCCATACCATTGGCTTCACATTCTGTCCGCAGATTATGTATTCGTCAGAATGATAGTGAACCCGTAACTATTCAGGCCAGTCAACCTGACGAAGTAACTTATCCCCTATACCAGGTTTGGCGTGGATTTCGGTATGCCTGGTGCTTGTGGATGACGAGATAGGCGTGTTTCTATAAGCCCATCCCCCCTGCCCCCCTTCTCCCCAGGAAGGGGGATTTTTGTAGGGGGTGTGGCGGGCAGCTTCGCTGCCCGCCACACCCCCGCTTTTTCGCTCCCCTCTTCCCCGCTTGCGGGGGAGAAAGGGGCTGAGGGATGAGAGGGTCATCACCTATGGCCGGAAGTGGCAGCACATTAGCCTCAAGCAGATTCTGAGATTAAAGCGGGTTATCCAACACGGCAACCCATCCACAAATGTCGTTCACACACAAATTGCGCTCGAGGCGATACCCAAGACGTTGGTGCAGGTGGATAGAGCGCTCATTGGTCACGACGATGCCTCCTAGCAGACGCGGCAATCTAAGTTCCTCAAACGCATAACGGATCACCGACTGACAGGCCTCAAATGCCATTCTCTGTCCCCAGTAAGCCTGCCCGATGGCAAAGGACAGCTCCACTTCCAGTGCATTGAAGGGCGTCACCGGTTCGTTCGGCAGTCGATAGTAGCTATTGGCGAACGGCGTCAGGCTGATTTGCCCGATGACGCGGGATGTCGCCTTCAACACAATCGCCAGGTAGCCGAACTCCGCCGTGCCGGGTTGGTGCGCGCGATACAACAGCCTGGTGTGGACCTCTGCCCGGCTCGACGTCTCTCCACAGTACAGCCGGCATACCTCAGGATCGGCATAAATCTGGGTGTAAATGTCGTCCAGATCTTCCAACTTAAACTTACGCAGATACAGGCGCTTGGTTTCAAAAGGTCCCATAGATGAAAAACCACTCGAGGCTGTGCAGTACCCCCATCGACGCCATGGCGTATGTCAACAGGCGCATGGGCAAGCCGTGCCGGCCAATCCTTTCCGCCACTGCGACCGCATTCTTACGATGAAAGGCGTCGGCGGCCACGGGTGCAACCGCGTTCGGCGGCGCGGGGGGCGGTGCGCGCTTCGCGTTCCAGACGGCAGCCGCCGCCGCACATCTCCAGGTCGGGACAGTCCCGGCACAGTGGCGGCAGGCCCGCCGCGAGTGGATCGGCTTCGCGGTTGCGGAAGCTCAGGAACAAGGGGCTATTCCAGATGCTGTCCCACGGGTCGGTGAGCAGATTGCCCGCCGCGACGTAGTACGATTGACAGGGCAGCACAGCGCCGTTGGGTTCGACGCAGATGGAGTATTCGGCGGCATTGCAGCGCTTCGGCGCAAGCCCCAGTTCCAGCGGCGAAAGGCGGCAGTAATCGGTCACGGTGTACCAGAGAAAGCGCATGTCCAGCGCCTCGGCGCGCTCGCGCACGGCGACCAACGTCGCGGCCATGTCTTCGGCGGGGATAGCCTCCGGCTCATCCAGGCCGCCGCCCGCGTAGATCATCCCGTTCAGCGCAAACGTGCGCAAGCCCAGATCATACAAGAAATCGACGCTGCTCACGGCGTCGTGGATGTTACGGCGCGTCAGCGTGCTGTTGGTGATGGTGTGGACGCCGCTCGCCAGCGCGTTTTCGATTCCGCGCACCGTCTGCGCGAAGGCGCCCGGCGCATTGACCATCGCGTCGTGCACCGCAGCGTCGCGCGTCTCCAGGGTGATTTGCACGTGATTCAGCCCCGCTTCGGCCAGCGTCGCCATCGTGGGTGCGTGAGCTAGCATTCGTCCGTTCGTATTCATTCCCACGATCAGTCCGAGACCGTCGGCATAGCGGATAATGGCCGGCAGGTCGGGATGCAGGGTCGGCTCGCCGCCGGTGAGGATGATGTGCGGCACGCCGATCTCGGCCAGTTTGTCCAGCACGCGGCGCCAGTCTGCCAGGGAGAGCGACGCCATCGTGAAACGATCCGCTTCATTGTAGCAGTGCGAGCAGGCGTTGTTGCAGCGGTAGGTCAGCGCGATATCGGCTTTGTAGGGTGCGTGGACCGGCGTACTGAACACAGGACGGAAGGCCACCTGGTCGGCGACGGCGCACGTGGGGCAACTGCCATCGTTCTCGCGGAAACGGTCGATCATGGTGTAGATCGATGCCAGGTCGTGGGTGAGTCGGTCTTTGTCCACATGGCCGAAGCGCCGCAGGAAGCGGTTCTTTGCCTGCGCCATGGGGACGCCGTCCAGCGCCAGCTTTGCCATTTCCGTGGCGGTGGCGTTGAGGTGGAGCACGTCGGTCACGTCGATGAAGAGCAGGCCGGCGCCGCCGTCTTCGACACGCAAGTGCACCCGCCTCTGGCCGCCATCCAGGGCGATGGGATAGGTGTACAGCCCTGGCGCCGGCGGTGCGTCCGACACTCCCGCCAGCCTCGGCACACCCTGGCGCAGATCACTCCACAACCCGTGACCCTTCATCCGCTATCACTGTGCGCATCATGATTCATTTACCACTTCGGCGCTTCTTCGATCTGATACGACGCCCCGCAGTAAGGGCAATCCACGAAAATGGCGCCGGCTTTGACGACGATGTTCTCCTTGCTCAACGTGCCGTGGCAGGAGTTGCACGTCATCTGCTCCAGGTGCACGTCGCCGGTGAGATCGATTTTCTGCACGTGAGTGATCTCTTCTTTTTTCGGCTGAACGCGGGTGAGGTAGATGAGGACGCCGGCTGCGCCGAGCAGCACTATGCCAATCACAAAGCGCATAGCTTGCCCCTGCGCCCCGATGATGAAGATGAGCGCAAACAAAGCCAGAACCGCAGCGATGAGATAGACAGCAAATTTCATGATAATCCTCCAGAAACAGTCTTGTGGTCGTGAGTCAAAGAGTCCGATAGTCAGTGTGCCCATCCCCCCTGCCTCCCTTCCCCCAGGGAAGGGGGATTTTTGTAAGGGGTGAGAGGGCCAGCGCCTATGGCCGAAGGGACAACCTATTTAGTTACATCAGTTCTATTTTTAACAGCGTGTGCCAAATTCCATCCATGCATACGAGACAGTGGATGAATAGTTCCCCCAGTATAGCGCAAGCTCTAGCGGAGTCAAAACCAATGGAAACTTTGTGCAAGTCCGTGAGTGGCATCTTTAAGGATTTTTGGCAGGCGGGCTGCGCCCGCCTGCCAAAACCTCTTATTTTTCTCCCCCTCCCCAGTCTGCTGGAGAGGGAGCAAATGAAATACACCCAATAGATACGCCGGTGCAAACGACGTGAGAGGGTAATGTGCATAAAGGCAATATCAGGTTATAATATCAGCCAGTCGTCTTTATTCGCAGGAGTGAGCATTGAACGTCTTCGATCCCACAGAGCACCCGCATCGGCGGTATAATCCGTTGACCGGTGATTGGATTTTGGTTTCGCCGCAGCGCACGCAGCGCCCGTGGAAAGGCCAGGTGGAGCATCCGCCGTATGAGAACCGTCTCAGTTATGATCCCGGCTGTTATCTGTGCCCCGGCAACGCGCGGGCCGGTGGTATGGCGAATCCGGCTTACACCAGCACGTTCGTTTTCGACAATGATTTCGCCGCTTTGCTGCCCGATACGCCGTATGTGACGCTCCACCAGCATTCTCTGTTGCGGGCTGAAACGGTCAGCGGGACATGTCGGGTGATTTGCTTTTCCCCCCGCCACGATCTGACGTTGGCGGAAATGTCCGTCGGGGAGATCCGTACTGTCATCGATGTGTGGGCCGCCCAAACGACCGAATTGGGACAGCGCTATCGTTGGGTGCAAGTCTTCGAGAATCGCGGCGCGATCATGGGGTCTTCCAACCCTCATCCCCACGGACAAGTGTGGGCCGGGAGCGCGCTGCCAAACGAGCCGGCGAAAGAAGAGCGTGAACAACGCGCTTACTACGCGGCGCACGGCGAACCGCTGTTGATGACTTACGCGGCCGTGGAGGCCGCGGAACGCACGCGCGTTGTCGTCGAAAATGAGCATTGGCTGGCGGTGGTGCCCTACTGGGCCGTCTGGCCGTTCGAGACGCTGCTATTGCCGCGTCGTCACGTCACGCGCCTGCCGGATCTCGATGAGGTGGAGCGGGATGCCCTGGCGCAGGCGCTCAAGCGGTTGCTCGTCAAATACGATAACCTCTTCGAGACCTCGTTCCCCTATTCGATGGGATGGCACGGCGCGCCGAGCGCTATGGTCGATGACGCGCACTGGCAGTTGCACGCCCATTTTTACCCGCCACTGCTCCGTTCGGCGACGGTGAAAAAGTTTATGGTCGGCTACGAGATGCTCGGCGAGGCGCAGCGCGATCTGACAGCCGAACAGGCGGCGGCGCGCTTGCGTGAGCTGTCGGAAGTGCATTACCGGACACAAAACATCCCGATTGGTGCGGAGTCATAGCAAGGATGTAGGGGAGAAGAATTCGCCGGCGCCGACCATCATTGAAGGCAGTCGGGCAGCATGGCCGCGTGCGACATCCACTCTCATAGCGAGGGAAGGTATGTTTTCTTCGATTCGTTGGCGAATGATCATTCCATATACGGTCATTATCCTGATTGTAACATTAGGACTGACGCTATATCTTTCAGAGCTGGTTCGTCGTGTGCGGCGGGCGGACCTGGAAGCCCATGTGTTGACCGAAGCTCGGTTGATAGCCCATAGCGCAGTTCCATGCCTGGATGATTTGGCGACAGACGCTCCCCCTTTGGAGGATTCCATTCGCCAGTGGGCGACGCTCACCGGTAGCCGGGTAACCATCGTCGGCATCGATGGAGTTGTGCTGGGCGATTCGGAAGCGGACCCGGCGGATATGGAAAACCACCTGTACCGGCCCGAAATCTCGCAGGCGCTGCACGCCGGAACGGGCACGGCCGTGCGTTTCAGCCGTACGCTAGGGACGGATCTCCTGTATGTGGCGGTGCTGGTGCGCCGCGATGGATTAGCCGATGGGGCGCCGCTCGGCGTGGTACGCCTCGCTATCCCCCTGCAAGAAATTGAACGGACCGTGGGGCGCTTCAGCCGGACGATGGTGCTGGCCGGCCTGTTTCTCGCCGCACTTTCCATTGGACTGGCGACGTATATCGCCTCACGTACCGTCAATCCCATCCGACAGTTGACCGAGGTGGTCGAACGGGTAGCGCAGGGCGATATGCACGCGCGGCTCTTGCCCACAACACGGGATGAAATGGCGCGGCTTACCCAGGCTTTCAATCACATGGCCGATCAGCTCAATGATGAAGTCACTACGTTGTCCCAGGAGCAAACTTTTCTTGCCGGCGTGTTGAACACTATGGCCGATGGGGTCATCATCACCGACAACAACGGTCAGATTCTGCTGATCAATCCTGCCGCACTGCGGATTCTGGCATTTCCCGGCCAGGAGGCGCAGGGCCGCACCTTCGTCCAGGTGGCGCGTGAGCACCAACTGATCGAGTTGTGGGATTTGTGCCGTCAGAGTGGCATCGAACAGACCGGCATGGTGGAGACTACCCTGCGCAATACCTTTCTCCAGGCCGTCGTTACCCCGCTCAAAGAGCCGGAGCCGACGCGCTTTCTGGTGATGTTGCAGGACCTCACCCATGTCCGACGGCTGGAGACGATCCGCCGCGACTTTATCAGCAATATCTCGCACGAACTGCGGACGCCGCTGGCTTCGCTCTCGCTGGTGGTCGAGACTCTAAAAGAGGGGGCCATCGATGATCCCCAGGCCGCGCGACGTTTCCTCAGCTACATCGAGTCAGAGTTGAGCGCGCTGACCCAGATGGTTGAAGAACTGCTGGAGCTATCGCAAATCGAGTCCGGTCGGGTGCCGCTGCGTCTCAAAGCGACGCCGGTTGCCAAACTGATCAAGAAACCCATCAAGCGCCTGGCACCACAGGCCGAGCGGAAGAATATCAATGTTCAAGCGATCATCCCCGACGACGCCCCCCCGGTGTTGGCCGATTCACGACGTATCCAGCAGGCCATGATGAACTTGCTGCACAACGCTATAAAATTTACCCCGCCCGGCGGCAACGTCACGATCAAGGCCGAGGTGGTGGGATCGGAAATGGTCATTGCGGTGCAGGATACCGGCGTGGGTATCCCTGCGGATGAGTTGACGCGCATCTTCGAACGTTTCTACAAGACCGACCGCGCGCGCGCCGACGAGGGTACCGGCCTGGGATTGGCGATTGCCAAACACATTGTCCAGGGTCATGGCGGACGAATTTGGGCCGAAAGCATCGAGGGCAAAGGTAGTACATTCTTTTTCTCGTTGTTGCTCGGCGAACACGGTCAGGCAGAAGCGAACGAGGCGAAGCCCGAGGCCAGCGTCTCACGCGGCACGCCGGATAGCCAATCAACCATAGATTCACCCAGCGCAGGACGTTGATATTTTTGTCGTCCTGGCAAAATTGACTTTTGCGGAGGAGAAAATGTCACAGTTAACCAAACGAGGCGGAAAGGTTATCGGATTGAGCCTGGGCGTCACCGCCGGTATCGTCGCTGCTATGACGTGGCGGCAGAGGCAACACGCGCGGATGACGTCGCCCTTACGGCGGTCGACGAGCGACGAGCGCGTGGCGCTCATCACCGGAGCTTCTGGCGGGATCGGCGCAGCGTATGCACAGGCACTGGCCCGTGAAGGCTATGCCCTGATCCTGGTAGCGCGGCGTGAAGCGCGTTTACAAGCGTTGGCCGACGAATTGACACAGCGCTATCACGTGCACACCCAGGTGCTGGTCGCCGATCTCGCCGATCCTGCCGGCGTCGCCCGCGTCGAAGCGAGTATTGCTGAGACGAACACGCTCGCTTTCCTGGTGAACAACGCCGGACTGGGCGCCCTGGGGCCGTTTGTCGAGGCCGATATGACCAGGCATGAAGCGATGATCCATGTGCACGTGAACGCTGCACTCCGCCTGACGCGCGCGGCCTTGCCGGGGATGTTAGCCCGGAACGACGGTGCCATCGTCAATGTGGCTTCGTTGATGGCGTTTTATCCCTTGCCCGGCAGTGCCACCTACGCCGCGACCAAAGCCGGCCTCCAGGTGTTCACCGAAGTATTGCATCAAGAGCTGATGGGAACGAACGTGCGCGTGCAGGCGCTCTGTCCCGGCTTCGTGCGCACTGAATTTCACCCGGCGAATAACATCACCGAGCAGGGAGTTCCTGCTTTCGCGTGGATGTCCGCCGAATCCGTCGTGGCCCAATCGCTCCGTGACCTCGACCATGGACGGGTGATCTCTGTGCCCGGTTTAGGCTATCGCCTGTTGGCGCTGATCTCCGGTTTGGTTCCGCGCCGTTTGCTGTACAGTTTCGGCTATCGGACCAGACGTTACTGTTAGGTAACTATGGCTCTGGGGGACTTTGCGGGGTGAAAATTGAAATTTCTGGATCATCTTAGGCGAAAGGAACCTTCGTCGGTCATCGTCGTGTCGGGATTGCCGCGTTCAGGTACCTCCATGATGATGAAAATGCTCGAAGCCGGAGGGTTGGAAGTATTGACCGATCACATTCGAGAGCCAAACGCCGACAATCCCCAGGGTTATTATGAGTTCGAGCGCGTCAAAAAACTGCCCGAGGGGGATACGGCGTGGATCGAAGAGGCCGAAGGCAAGGTGGTTAAAATTATCTCGGCCCTGTTAATGCACCTGCCGCCCGAGTACACTTACAAGGTCCTCTTCATGCGCCGCCACATGGACGAAATCCTGGCTTCGCAAAGGCAAATGCTTATCCGTCGTGGCGAGGATACTAACAAGGCCAGTGACGCCGACATGGCCCGTCTGTTCGAGAAGCACCTGCGCGAAGTCCATGCCTGGCTGGATAAGCAGCCCTACCTGACGTACCTGGATATCGACTACAACGCTATGTTGCAGGATCCCCGCCCCCACCTGGCGCACATCGCGCCCTTCTTGGGGCGCGCTCTCAATCTTGAGGAGATGATCGCCACGGTGGATCCAACGCTGTATCGTCAGCGACGCCGGTAACTCTGTCCATCGATGGAACAGAATGCGTGTCTGTTCGTAACTATTCAACCATCGTTGCCAGGTGGCGAATGGGACTTTGGGGAGGATGCATAAGAGGTCGGCACTTACGTCTGTTCTATCTGTCAAAACCATCGAGGAATGATCAAAGGAAAAGGCTATGGAACGCGAAAAATACTTCCTGTCCAATCACCCAGCACGCATTTACCTGGATGTTATCGCCGGCATCAGCGGCAGGCTTGGATTCGCTAAGGTTTTGCAGCTTGCCAACCTCCCCCGCTGGATCGAGGAATTGCCACCCTACAACGACGCTCGTGAAGTCGATTTTGCCGATTTCAGTGCGTTGAACGCGATGCTGCTCAAAGTGTACGGTCCGCGCGCCGGACAGGCGATGGCCCTGCAAGCCGGGCGCGCATCCTTTCGAGCGTTGACGCCGCACCTGACCACGACCCTCAACGTCCAGGCTGCGACCTTCCAGGAACAGCCGCCCGCGCAGCGGATCGAAGCTGTGCTCGCCGCGATCCCCCACGACATTTCGAGCGGAGCGCCACACACGACGTTCCAGGTAGCCGGAGAACAATTCATCTACACTGCCGATCCATGCCCCTTCTGTTGGGGACAAAGTCATGCGCCGGAGGCCAGGTGTCACGGCATGGTCGGCTTTCTCCAACAGGCGGTTGAATGGGCCGGGGCCGGCGACGATTATCGCGTCGAAGAAGCATCGTGCGCCGCCGTCAAAGAATCAAAGAGTACTGCGTGTGTGTTCGTCATTCTAAAAGTGGACTAAGAAGTGTTGAGTCTCATAAAGTCGTACCGGTAGCACTTTAACAAAGTCTCGTAAAG
>DAOOGN010000109.1:0-11653 GCA_035415725.1 Anaerolineae bacterium
ACAGAAGCACCTGGCCTACCAAAGTCTACGCCAAACCTGGCATAGGGAATAAGTAGCTTCGTCAGGTTTACGAGCCTGAATAGATACTGTGGAGGTTAGTCCAATGGATGATCCATTTGAGCTGTGGGAGACCCCCACGGCTAAAGAGAAATATATGCTCGCCGGCTGGCGACAATGGGCCGATGCCGGTTCGATTTCATCAGGATTGCCGCAATATCTTATCGAAAAGATGAATGCGCGCCGGATCGGCGAGTTGAATTCGGAGGATTTCTACCTGTTTCAGCTTCCGGGGACGCATCATTTCCTGCGTCCACAGGTCAAGCTCGCAGAGGGATACCGCCTGTCGATGTCGACCCACCGCAACGAGTTCTTCTATTCAGGTGACAGCGAAAAAGGGTTGGTGATCTTCCTCGGCGAGGAACCGCATCTGCACGTCGAGCGCTATGCCGACGCTTTCTTCGATATGGTAGAAGCCCTGGGAGTGAAACGGGTTGTGGCCGTTGGCGGCGTCTATGGCGCCGTGCCTTATGACAAGGACCGCGAGGTTTCGTGCATTTACAGTCACAAAGCCATGAAAGAGGAGTTGAGTCGCTATGCCCTCAGTTTCTCCGATTACGAAGGTGGCACAACCATTTGCTCGTACCTGGCGGATAGAGCCGAGTTGCGAGATATTGAATTTCTGGCCTTTTATGGATTCGTGCCGGCGTATGATCTTTCCCAAATTTCCACGTCAGTGCAGGGCTTTAGCATTGAGAACGACTTCAAGGCTTGGTATGATTTGGCTAAAAGATTCAGCCACATGTTTAATCTCACGCTGGATCTGTCGGACCTGGAGGCGGAAAGCAACCAACTTTTGACCTCCATCGAGGCTGAGATCGACAAATTGGAAGAGGAGACGCCGGACCTGCAAATCCGGGAATACATCAAGACATTATCCGAGGATTTCACCGAAAAACGGTTCATCCCGCTCGGCGATATGTGGACCAGGGGGCTACGTGATCTGTTCGACAACGACGGGGGAAATTCATAAGCGCCGCGTTTGACAATCCCTTCACTTATGGTAAACTCTCACTTTGCGGAGAAGGGGCCGGCATGTGCCGGCAGTCCCTTTACCTCGCGGGGCTGTAGCTCAGCTGGGAGAGCACTACAATCGCACTGTAGGGGTCAGGGGTTCGAATCCCCTCAGCTCCATCAGGGTCCCGACGTTATTCTGGAGCGGTCGGCAATCGGCATGACGGCCGACAACGCATCTATTTTGGGCCTGTAGCGCAGTTGGGAGCGCACTTGAATGGCATTCAAGGGGTCGAGGGTTCGAGTCCCTCCAGGTCCACTCTCTACCGTAGGGCGAATAGCCCATTCGCCCTACAAAACCCGGAAACACCCCCTTTCATGGTGATCCCCAGCGCGTCTGGCAGACAGGACAGAAGTAGGTGCTGCGCTGTCCCTGCACGAGGCGTTCTACCATAGAGCCACAACGCGGACACCGTTCGCCGGCGCGGTCGTAGACACCGAGATACTCCTGGTGCCGGCCTGTACCGCCGTCGGGGTAGACGTATTGCCGGTCGGCCAAACTGGTGCCGCCGTTTTCCACCCCCGCGCGCAACACGGCCACAATCGCCGCGTGCAGTCGCTGCACCTCCGGCGTGGTCAAAGTATCGGCGCGGCGTTGGGGATGGATGCCGGCCTGCCACAACGCCTCATTCACGTAGATGTTGCCCAGTCCGGCGATAAACTGCTGGTTGAGCAGGAGGGGTTTGATGCTGCCGTGGCGCTGCGCCAGTTGCTCCGCCAGCCACGTCGGGGTGAAGTCCGCCGAAAGCGGCTCCGGCCCAAGCGTGCCGGTGATCTCGCGGGGATCGTCCACCAGGTAGAAGCGCCCGAATTTGCGCGGATCAACGAAGACTACCCACGTTCCGGCGGCCAATTGCAGGCGCAGACGCGCGTGGCGATCATCCCCAGGCCCGTCCTGGTAGACCGCAAACTTGCCGCTCATCCGCAGATGAACCAGCAGCGTTTGCCCGGTCGAAAGCGCCATCTGGATGTATTTGCCGCGCCGGTTGACGTCCAACACGCGCGCGCCGTTCAACCCGGTATAGAAGGCGGTGAGGGAGGGACGATCCACCGTTCGTTCCCAGAGCACCTCGACGTGCGTGATGACCTGCCCCGTCAAGACCGGTGCGAGCTTGCGGGTGATGGTTTCGACTTCAGGAAGTTCTGGCATAATCCGGGGAGCCAGTCGGGGACTTCAGCCGCCGTCGGACCGCTCTTTCGGCAGGGCGTTTATGTGATCGTGATCGGCGTTCCCACACGCCGGTCACTGCGGATGAACTCGTCCTCATAGCCACCGATGGGGTGGACCCAGCGGTAGATCCAGCGCGCGGCTTCGCACGAGACGTTCAGGCATCCGTGGCTGCGGCGGACGCCGAAATCGTTGTGCCAGTACGTGCCGTGGATGGCCGTTCCTACCAGATCGAAGAAAGTATTCCACGGCACCCCCGGCAGGTCAAAGATATCGCCGGGGGCGGGTGGGTCCTCCATCCCTTCGTAAGGGACGTTGCTCATGTGCCGCGATGGCTGTTTGAGCAAGACGCAGTGTTCACCCGTCGGCGTCGCCAGTTCGCCGCCCAACCCCGAGGCGACGAGAGTTTGAAGGACGACCATGTCGCCCTCGAAACAGGTCAACGACTGCGCGTCCAAATTCACCTCAATGCGCTTGTTCCCGACGAAGGGGCGGAGGGGCGACATCTCCGCACGCGGAAAACGCCGCACATCCCGCGCCAGCACCCATTGGTGGTTGCCGATGACTTTGGGCGGGTAATCATCGACGACTTTGTACCAACCGGTCCCTTCAGCGTCGGTGGCAGTTTCGATCACATGAAACATCGTGTTGCCGTAGAAGCGGTATTTCCTCGCTGCCTGCGCCTGCGGCTCGACACGCGCCTCGGTATAGACCTGCGATATTTCACCCCAGAAGCCCCATGGCCCGATGTCCGCGATGAAAGGTTGCGGTGGATAGATGCGCATCGGCAGCACCCACGCCGAGTGCACGTACCCCAGGTCGGTTTCATACCACAGATTGTTGTGACGGCTAAAAGGCGCGCGCACCTCGCCCAAGATACGACAGGACTGGTCGCGTGCCAGAGTGTTCAGCCGCTTAGAAGAGGCATCCGGTTTTTCGTAAAAAGTCAGGGAATGAATCGCCCGGCCGGTCCAGACGTAGGTGTTGGCGTCCGCCTCATCGGGGTCCAGCCGCAGTGTGGGATAACAGGCGCGAGCATGCCACACTGGCGCAAGCATGGCTGCGGCTGTGGCTCCGCCCATCAGCTTTAACATCTGGCGGCGGGTAAGGGGACGCGGCGCAGACATTAGGGCACCACCGGATAATCCGCTAAAGCGGCATAAGCAATCCCGACCATGGAGGGACCGGTGTGCGCCCCCAGCACGGGCGAGAGGGTGCCCATCGGCAGCCACGTACATTGGAACGTTTTATCCGCTTCTTCGCGCAGGGCGTTTGCACTCTCCGGGTTAAGCGCGTGAATAACCTGCGTGCGCAGAGGCGTACCGGGGGCGTGCTTCCTGGTCATCAGCTTGATCAACCCCTTGATGGCCGCATCCATGGTGCGCGCCATGCCGAGTTGTTCGTACATGCCGCTGTCTTTGGCGACGCCGATCAGTGGCCTGATCCGCAAGGTAGAAGCAAGCAAGCCTTTCAGGTGACTGATGCGTCCACCGTGAATCAGGTATTTCAATTCGTCCAAGGTGTAGATGCTATCGCTGACAGTGGCGATACGGTGCAGCAGAGCGATAATCCGCTCCTTCGCCCAACCGGCTTTGATGGCACGCGCTGCCGCCGCTATCTGCCAGCCCATCGCAGCCGAGAGCGTCTTGGAATCCACGACGGTGACGTTGGCCTCCGGCACCATCGCCGCGCCGGCCTGCGCCGCATTGACCGTGCCGCTCAGTCCCGACGACATCTGGATCGCCAGAATGTCCGGATCGGTGGCGGCCAGTTGGCGGTAGACCGCCGCGAAATCCCCAGGCGATGGCTGGGAGGTCAAGGGAAATCCACCGGTATCCTTGAGGATTTGGTAGAGTTCTGTGGCCTGAATATCCAGGCCGCTTCTGTACGTCTTCCCTTCGAGCGTAAGCGCATGGCGTACAATATGGACTTCCATAGCCGGCATTTCCTCGGGGGGCAAATACAAATCCATGCCGCTATCCGTGACAATTTGCATTTCCTACTCCTTTCCTGGCAAACAGGAATCATCTACACAGCCTGTGTCTATTCAGGTCAGCCAACCTGGCAAGAGCGGCTGAATAGTTACCACCGCATTATAATGCCCATGTTCACGTCAGGCCAGGCACGGTGAATTGTCATCCCCATTACACGCGGATTTCACCCTCACGTTTCCCAAAGTTGATCTTGACGCCGGGCGTCAAGGTCATGCTGCGGCCAAATTCGACGTCCTTGATTGTGCCATCGTCGAGGGTGATGACCCATTTCTCGATGCCGAGGTTCTTGAGACCCCAAATGTTCGGCTTTTGGGGATGGCGCGTGACTTCGGCAAGCGGAACGGAGAAATCGTACATCCTGTCAGGATCGACATGATGCGGGTAGAGCTTGGTGTTGTAATTCAACATCACAACCGCATCGCCCACACGCAGCCGCGGCGGGAGCACGAGGTCACTACCACAGGACCAGCAGACGCCCGGCTTACCGCCGGAAGCCTTCAAGGCGGCGATGTCGTAGAAGTTCTCGGCGCTACACTGAGGACAGTAGATGATGGTATCGCGCAACTGGACCAGCGCTTTGCGCCATTCACTTTCGCGGATACGGCCGTTGTAAGGATCCTTGATGCCGGCGGTGAATGCCTGGATGAACATGTCGCGGATGAATTGCGGGTAGAGCGGCCAATAGGACTGCACACTGACGTGATAGCCCGGCATCGGACGGTTGGTCGCATTGGCAGGATCAAAGATGAAGACCGGCTCAACACCGTAAAGTCGCTGTTCCGCCGTCTTGTCGAACGCCGGGATGTTGACGGCCCGCTCACCCTCCAGTGGATGGTGGACCATCATCATATAGAACAACACCGTCGCCAGGGTATACAAATCCGTTTGCACGCCGGGCGACGCTTCCCCGCGGACAAGTTCCGGGGCGAGAAAGCGCGGTGAGCCTGATGGAACGGCAGCGCCGGCCATGACGATATTGTCCGTGTAGGTGAAGAGCACATCCCCTGTGCCAGGATCGAAAAAGACATTGCGCGGTGAGAAATCCCGATAGCAACAGCCTTTCAGATGCAAAGCAGCAAAGCTATCCACCACGCCTAACAGCGCTGTCGTGAGGGTGTGAAAGGTTGGCTCCACCCAACGCTTAACCAGGTCCTCGATATTTTTAAAGCGCGGGTCCCGCGCCGGTGTGAGATAGCCGAAGCCCGGGACGTCCGCCGCTTCGACTAGCGCCGTCGGCCAGAGGAAGCTCGCGGCGGGCGGCCCTTGCCGAATCAAGGCTTCCAGCGCTGCGCGTGTGTCCGGCGTCGCCTCGGCGGGGAAGAACCACCGCAGCAACAGCGGCTGGCCGTTAACGTTGGCGGCATAAGTATCCCCCTGGCCCTCGGTGCCGAGAAATTGCTCCACGGTGTAGGTGCCGGTCAGTGTGCCGGTGCGGTGGTCCGGCACGGTGAAGAACGTGAAGATTTTCGGCGCGGGGGCCGGCGGCGGCGCAACTGGCGACGTCACAGCCGGTGGAGGAACCACCGCGGGCGGTGCAGTCGGCTGGGGCGCAGGTTGTAGTGGCGGCGCGGCGGGGGCCACTGCTACAGGCGGTGGTGGGGCAACGACAGGCTGCGGTGCAGGCGAAGGTTGGGGGGCAGGAGCCGGCGGGTGTGGCGCTAGTGCGGCCGCTGTCTGTGCTTGCGCCGCCGCGATTTGACGGTCGATGGCCTCCAGGGCCTTGAGCGCAAGAGGGTTGTCCGGTTCCATGGCGAGCCACTGATTGATGGCGATTTTGGCAGCTTGCAGCTTGCCGGCCTTCAACGCAGCGTCGGCTTTGGCGCGCAGTTGGTCGGCCATCACCGATAACTTCGCGCCGGCGCTGGCCGGCGTCTCCAGCCCCTTCAGGGCATTCCAGAACGTGATCGCATCGGGGTAACGTGCGGTAGGATCCCAGGCCAGCGCTTTTCCCAACACGCCGGCGATTCCCGCCGGCACATCGGTCGGCCAGGTTGCCGGGAACTGCGGGCCTTGCGCGTGGGAGTGCATGGCCTGCATCGCGTTGTCGCCGTTGAACAACTTTTGTCCCATCAACATTTCGTAGGCGATACAGCCCAGCGCGTAGATATCGGCGGGGGATTCGGCGGGTTCCGTCTCCCACACTTCCGGCGCAATGTAGGCCAGCGTGCCGACGACGCCGCCTTCGATGCGACTCAATCCCACGCTCTGGGCGGCCATCAGGCGCGTCAATCCAAAATCCATCAACAGCGGGCCGCCCGGCGGATCGATGAGGATGTTCGCGGGTTTGAGATCCCCATGGGCAAGGCTTTGCCCGTGAGCATAATCCAACGCCTCGCAGACAGGCTTCAGGAAGTTCAGCGCCTTGCTCCACGGCACACGCTGTCCGCTGTGAGCGGTGATGGCCTGGGCCAGACTGCCATCCTGCGCTAACTGCATCACGATGTAGAGATCGGTCTCCGTCTCGCCAATATCGAAGATGGGGACGATGTGTGGATGCTGCAAGCGCGCGGCGGTCTGCAAGTTATGGCGCAGCCGGACCAGCCATGATTCATCGTGCAACAGCAATGGATCAAAAGCTTTGATCGCCACCAGACGCCCCATCGAGGGGTCTTCGGCGCGATAGACCGTGGCAAAGCGGCCCTGACCCAAGACGCCGAGGACACGATATTTACCAAAAACCGGAAGATTAACGCCTGTGCTCATGCTTCCCCTTTCATTAGTTAGTAAATTTGTTAATGGGAAATGGATGCATTGACACACCCTCCATCCTTCAAGGCACCGATTGACAAATTTCCCATCACTAAATTCTGATTTCGCCTTCTTTTTTGCCAAAATTGACTTTGGTACCGACGACCAGTTTCACGCTGCGGCCTGGAGCCACATCGAGAATTTCACTCTCAGGGGTGGTAATGACCCATTTTTCGTCGGTGAGGTTCCGCAATCCCCACACTGCTGGGTCGGCGGGGTGCTGGTTGACCTCGGCGATGGGTTTGGAGAAATCGTACAAGCGGCTGTTATCGATGTGATGGGGATAAAGTTTGGTGTCCCAGTTCAGCATCACGATAGCATCCTCAATGCGCATGCGCGGCGGAAGAACCAGCGTTGCCCCGCATGACCAGCAAGCACCCGGATTGCCGGTGACTTTGAGCTTTTCGGCGCTGTAGAAGTTCTCCGCGCCACATTTCGGGCAATAGATGATCGCGTCGCGCATTCGCACCATCGCTGCGCGCCACTCGCTTTCGCGGACGCGAGCCAGCGGGTCTCTGAGGCCATCCGTAAAGGCTTTGGTGAAAAGGTCGCGGATGAATTGCGGATAAAGAGGCCAGAACGCCAGGACATTGTCGTGAAATCCCGGCACCGGCCGGTTGCTGTCATCGTGGGGATCGTAGATGAACAGCGGATCGGTCCCATAGAGCTTGTTCATCGCCGGCAGATCGAGGCATTTGATACTGCTTTCGCGCTTGCCCTCCAGGGGATGGTGCACCATCAACATGTAGAAAAGCAGCACGGCCAACGAGTAAAGATCGGTCTGCATACTGGGGCGCGCTTCGCCACGCACAATTTCCGGCGCCATGAACCGCGGCGTGCCCAGAACGCCGCCGGCAGTCTCACCATCCACGGCCACGTTGTCGTTGTCGCAGATGAGCACCTCACCGCTGTTCGGCTCGAAGAAGATGTTGCCGAAGGAGATGTCGCGGTAGCACAGGCCCATCGCATGCAGCCCCAGGAAGCTGTTTGCCGTCTCCAGCCCGGCCGTCGCCAGGGCCCGGAAGGTCGGCTCGGCCTGGCGCTTCATCAAATCGACGATGCTTTTGTACTGTGGTCCCCGCAGCGGCATGATGTAGCCGTAGCCGGGAACATCCATGGCCATGGTCAATTCAATCGGCCAGAGGAATTTGTCACTTGGTGCCCCTTTTTTGATCAGGGTTTCCAGTGCCGTGCGTTGCTGAGGTGTGGCCTGAGCCGGGAAGTACCACTTGAGGGCTACCTTCTGCCCGCCCAGGTTGGCCCGGTAGACTTCACCCTGTCCGCCGCCGCCCAGGAATTTCTCGGCCGTACAGGGCATCCGGGAGGTGACGGTCTGGACGGTTTGTCCCTCTTTGAGAAGATGCATGGTTCTATCTCCTTGTATAAAAATATCTATTCAGGCGAGTCAACCTGGTGAAACAACTTATTCCATACCAGATTTGGCGCGGATTTTGGTATGCCAGGCGCTCTTGGATGACGCGATATTCGTGTTTCTATAAGCCCATCCCCCCTTCCCCCAGGAAGGGGGATTTTTGTAGGGGGGATGAGAGGGTCAGCGCCTCTGGCCGCAGTGTCAACATATTATGCACCCTCCCCTAAGTCCCATTCGCCACCTGGCAAAGGTGGCTGAATAGTTACCGATGACCTTATTATAATCCAAACCTCAAGTTTCGCGCCTTCACGTTTCACCACCGGCTTCAGCTTGCCAGGCCGGGTCCGCACAAAAAGCCGCCCGCAGACGTTCTTTGTGCGTCTCAGGCAGCCACGCGGCATCAATACTGTTCAGCATCAAACTCCGCGTGTCGTTGCGGGAAAAGCCGAGCCTTTGTTCCAACAACGCATACTCTTCCGCCAGGGTATTGCCGAACATTTTCGGGTCGTCCGTACTTATCGTTACGAGGATACCATGCTCAAAGTAGCGACGCGCCGGATGCTCGTCCAGCGACGGGATAACGCCTGTGCGTACATTGGACAAGGGGCACATCTCCAGGGGAATGGCATGCTCGACGAGATAATCCAGTAACGCCGGATCTTCCGCAGCCCGCACACCGTGTCCGATGCGTTCGACGTGCAACGCGCGCAGCGCACCCCAGATGCTGGCAGCCCCGGCGGCTTCGCCAGCATGGGCCGTGGTGTGGAAGCCCAGCTCACGGGCCGTGGCGTACACGTTGGCGAATGGCTCCGGCGGGTAGCGTTGCTCCGATCCGCCGATGCCAATGCCGATAACACCCAGGTCACGCACTTCGTACACTTCGACGAGGGTACGCGCCGCACGGCGGGGGCCAAAATCGCGGTCGAGATCCGCAATGAGGTTCACCGTGATCGCCGGGACGCGCGCCAGGCCGGCACGGATGGCTTCTGTCAACAGTTGCACCTGCAGGCCATACTGAGCGAAATCTACCGGCGAGTAAAAGGCTTCCGCATAGCGAATATTCTGCTCTGCCAGATCGTGGGCAACGGCTGCGGCGACGAAAGTGAAATCTTCGTATTCGCGCAGGAATTGGTTCTTCCAGATCCACGTGTCGATGAAGTGTGGAAAGTCACGAAAGATGAATTTCTCCTTCAAGGCCGCCAGATCCGGCAGCGCTGGATCGCCGCCGTATTTCTGGACGAGATCCCACAATGCCGAATAGGGGATCGCGCCTTCGAGGTGCAGGTGCAGCTCAACTTTGGGGATACGTTCGAACCAGTTCATCCAGGGTACTCCTTATCGTTGTGAGTTTCAGTCGATCACCTATTGCTCCGAGGAAATCGTTAGATCCCCGTTCCGGACTGGATTAGATGTTTCATTCATGACTAATGCACAATGGTCAGGTCAGGGCGTGCCAGGGCGGCCAATCCGCCCTCGGTGATAGCCTCGCAGCCGGTTACATTCAGCATACGTAACGATGCGCAGGACGCGAGGTGTGCCAGTCCGGCGTCGGTGATGGCGGTACTGCCGAGATAGAGGTTGGTGAGGCCCGGAAATGCCGGCACATGTTCCAACGCCGCGTCTCGGAGTGGCGTTCCTTCAAGGTCCAGGTCGGTCAGGTGGGTCAAGTCGCGCAGATGCACCAATCCTGCGCCGGTGATGGATGTGTGCGACAGGTCGAGGTGCGTCAGGTCGCTGAAGGGGCGCACGTGGGCCAGTCCGGCGTCGGTGAGGCGCGTTCCGGCCAGCGCCAGTTCCGTCAAACCGGTGAGGTCGCTCAGCCGCGCCAGGCCCTCGTCCGTAAGGCGCGTCCAGCTCAAATCCAGGTGCGCCAGGCCGACGAGCGCATGGAGATAGACGATGCCGGCATCGGTGATGTCGGTGTCGGCAAGGTTCAGCGTCGTCAAACCGCTGAGTGACCGCACATGCACAAGTCCCGCATCGGTGATCTGACCGCACGCGCCGAGATTTAGCCCGGTGAGATGTTTGAGGGTCCGTAAGGGCGCCAATCCACTGTTGGTGAGCCGCACACAGTGGAAGAGGTTCAACTGCGCCAGATGGGCCAGGTCGCCCAGAGCGCTTAACCCTGCGCCAGTGATGCCCGTGTCGCCGAGGTTGAGCGCCGTCAACCCGCTGAGACTTCCAGGCGAGGCCAGGCCAGCGTCGGTGAGCCGGGTGCTCGCCAGACTCAGGACACGCAGGGCGGCCAGTTCGTGCAGATGCGCCACTCCCGCATCGGTAATCTGCGCGCAACGGCCAAGATTCAAAACACGCAAGCGGGGGAGCGCGGTCAGGTGGGCCATTCCGGCATCGGTGAGGTGTTCACACCACCACAGATTGAGGTCGGTCAGATCGCCGAGAATTGGCAGAAAGGACAATCCCGCATCCGTGATGGCGGTGTGGGAGAGATCGAGGCGCAACAAACCGACGAGATCGCACACGTGCGCCAGTCCCACATCGGTGATGGGGCTGTGTTGCAGATCCAATTCCTGAACGGGGCCAAAAGCGCGCATTTCTTGCGCCAACGTTCCCAGGGCAGCATCTTCAAGGTAGGCGCTCAACCGCACTTCATAATCGGGCGGCACTTCGACGCTGCCCGGCATCTTCCCCAGTTCGCGCCACGCGCGGTCGCCCCACAGGCTGGAACGGCCCAACACGGCTACCGGCAGCGTCGATGTAAACATCCGCGATTGGGCTTCTGCTAGCGGGATGTCCAACGCTTCCGCGCATGCCTCCACCGCCCAGCGCGCGGCCTCTTCCGGCAGGAAGTAGGCATCCTGCAGGCGCCGCGTCAGCCAGCCGAAGAGCACGGGTTGCGGAATACCCGACGAAGCGCCTTGCAAGTCGACGGGGATTTTCTCCTGCACCGCCATCATGAGGAGATTGATCTCGCCCTTGTACGCACCGCAGAAATCCAGCAGCAGCGCGCGGCAACGGCGCGGGTCCTCCAGAACGGAAGTCCCGTACTGCGCGACAATCTCGCGGAGCTGGCGACGCGGCACGGAATGCATGATAACCCTTCACCAACGCTTTAGATTATGTAGGGCTAATACCCCAATGTTGGACTGAACCACGCCATTCCTCGGGTATCTGCGCAATTTTGTACGGGTCCACAAGATGTTGAACACAGTGACGTGTTCAATATCATCCTGACGAGTACAAAATTCATAACTATTCAGCCACCTTTGCCAGGTGGCAAACGGGACTTTGGGGAGGGCACATAATAGGTTACCCCTGCGGCAGGTGCTGACCCTCTCATCC
>DAOOGN010000110.1:0-11477 GCA_035415725.1 Anaerolineae bacterium
TTTCTACCTGGCTGACAAGCCCGCCGCCCAACGCCCCGGCTTAAGCCGCGCGGCGGGTGCGACGCCCTACCTGCGAGAGCAGCCCCCTCCGCCCGTGTTTCACCGCCGCTGACCGGCGGCGATAGCCGCGTCGGCCTTGAAGCGATGTTGGGCGGCGACCTATACAGCCGGCGCCTTGTGCGCCCTGCCAGTGCTATGCCCCACTGTCTTGTCCTGATGCTACCTGGCGTTGCCCTACTGCCGACCAAAATTCCTCTTCCGACAACCCTTTTCCTTCTTGCAGGCTTCGCCTCGACTTCTCTAACATCACCTGAAAACGCGGCGAACGCGCTAAAACAAGATTTTCCAGGTCTTCGTCATCGGTGGGGACAATGAGAACGGCTGCGGCTTTTCCGTTTCGTGTGATTACGATTGGCCCTTCCGCTAAGCACTGGTCTACATACGCACTCAAATGTGTCTTTACATCCGCTAACGATACAATTCTCATCCTGTATACTCCTCGCCACCGATAAATAGCCGATTGCCTTCTTTTTTGCCAATCGCCAATATCCACACTTCTCCATGTTCCGAGTTTATTTCGTAGAACACCCGATAGCGATTATTTGGCCCAAACCGCAATTCCCATGTGGCGCCGTAGGGAGCTGGCTGGTCTAGTATTTTACGATTACGAGTTTCTATATCGGGGGTATGGATAAGCTGCTCTCTAAGCGTTTGGCGGATCAGGTTGTGATATTTCTGCTCTATCCAATTCAAGTGTCCGATGGCTTCTGGCGCAAATTTTAGGAAGTATGGTGGTTTCGGTGACATTGACTATAATTATAGCCATTATATTGGTTGTGTCAACACCATTTTTGGTGTTACATGCTGCCCCATGGCCAAAAATCTTCCGTTTCGCCTATCTGATGTTTTTGACTATTTTGCGCCGCGCCGCCCAACGGTGGCGCATCAGCCGCGCCGACTAAGATCGAGCATCCCGTCTGGCTCGCAAAACTCCGAAAATCAAAAATCATCGCTACCGTGCTTGACAAGGCGTCGGCTGGATGCGCGTGTTAGGCAGTTCCCTGCCTACGATCCCTTTCTCCCTACCTGAAAAGCTTGGGAAAGAACCGCCCGACTCTCCGCTGGTATTGCCGGTACTCCTCGCCAAACAAGGCTGCCAATTGCTTCTCTTCAGCCTCTGCGGTAGGCCCCATCCCTATCGCGACACACAGAGCCAGTAGAAGCGGCCAGAGTGTGGCAAGGGTCAGACCCAGCCCCACCAGGATCACCATATATGAGACATAGTACGGATGGCGCACGATACCTAGCGGTCCATCCTGCACCAATTGGTGATCGGCGTGGACGCCGGATGTTGAAGGCCTCAAGGACTTCCCGGCAAAGCCAATGGCCCAGGCAAAAAACAGCGCGCCAATGTATAGAACCACCAGCCCCACGATTTGCACGAATGATGTCATCAGAAACGAACAGGTAAGCAAGTCAAGCACAGTGTAATAACGATCCAGGAACTGCAACACGATCCCACTCAACCAGAATGGCCAGATACCGAAGTAACCAATCGCCACCAAGGTTAGAAAGAGCTTGTTGTAGTCAATATACTGCTTGCCAGAATCAAGCTTTTCCTGCTTACCATACGCGATCCAGTACGAGATGCTGACGAACAGAAGTACCAGCAGGGGCAATGAAAGCAGTACCGCCATAAGTCTTTGTGGTAACATACCAACTCCTTTAGATTCTTTTCTTCGGCCCGAAGAATTGCTTTATATCATAAGCGCCAATATGACGGGCAATCGCGCCAATCGGACCAAGGCTTATTCCCTGACCGCCGCCCATCAGATTACCGCCCATAAAACCAAAGCCGCAGTCATGCATACTATTCGTATTGATGCAAACACACATTTCAGCGCCGTTACAGGCTTCCTCGCACAGGCAGAAAATGTAAACACCGGGACGCAGTTTCACATAAAGACACGGAGCACACCACTGAGCGCCCATGGCCTGGTTATTCGTAAAAATAGTCCATGAAGAGGAATGTGGTGTAGTGTAAATGTGCATGGATGTCATTTGCTCAGAGTAAGTCCATGAATAAGCTTGCCCGACCAGTTCATCCGTATAACCATGACGCATATATCGCGGCGCTTTTATCCCTTCCATCTCGGCGACACCAAAGAGAGCGTGATAGGCAGCCTCGTTCCCGAAGTATTCTGTCCCCATTTTTGAATGAATACATGTGGTCAGCCCATTCGTAAGATCAAGGGCGATTTGTACGCTTTGACAGGGCTTGCTCCCTGTATGCATGTGGCTGAAGAAGACAAGGCTCTCATCGGCTTCAAAAGCGCGGTAAATCTCTTTATGCCATTCTGATTCATCTTCACTTTTCCATTCAAGATTTTCCTTGTCCAGTATCCTGTAATTCCATACAGGTCCGTCATGATCATATCTTAGAGTAAAGGCCTTGCCTGCAAGTAGATCGCTATAAGGAAGTCTATTCCCTGCCATCGTCTGGGGAATATCTTCTCTTTCGACAAATGAATGACTGGTCGTTTTTGCTGCTTCGAAAATTAGATCTTCTGTAACATTGTCAAAATCCCTGATTGGACGGTAAGCATATCTTTGTCCTTTGGGGATTGGCGGTACATTTCCTTCTGCGTCTGGAGAAGGTCCGGCAAGATTTATACAATTACCGCGATCACTAAAGGGTTCAAGATGGGCAAGCTGCCCAACAACTTCACCTTCTCCCCTGAACATAGAGTACTCAAGTTCATCATTTTCATTAAATCCCAGGCGTACGCCAACCTGTTTCATCGCATACAGATCCATGGCAAACATCGTGTGAATTCCCGAAAATTCACATTCTGTCCTGTCGTAAACGAAGAGATGATCATTGATTATGACATAATCCGAGGGCGCGCAATAACTAAGATCGTCATGATGCCTGGTGAGTTCAACAAAATTAGTGGAAACGAGTGAAGCATAAAGGTCGATAACTTCAATACCATTATCCTGTTTCCAGTGTATGCCCTTACCCTCAAGCCTGTTGGTCAGGCTGTGGCGTTCTTTCGGTCTTCCATCTGAAGTTTCAACATATCCGAAATAGATCTGGCGCTGAACTTCCCTGTCATCGACCAATACTTCTCTTCCCCCCATTGTTTTTTCTTCGATAGCGCTTGAAAACCATACGGCTAACACTGTCACAAGCCTGGTATTCTGATCGATAACGACATTGAAACCCTTCTGAGTTTTTGGATCCATATGTGAAAACAGGACTAATGGAGTCAGATCAAGTGCTCCATAACCGCATTCAATTGCTGGTTCACTGCCTTCTGCAAGTGTCAGTCTATTTTTGTTCTTAAATGTGTAGTTCAATACCGGACCGTTATCGGTAACGATCTTTAACGCTTTCCCTACCAGAGCGTCGGATAATTCGGATGCGCTTGCAGGGCCATTTGTGACTGAGGCCAGTTTCTGCCCTATTTGTTCTTTGGATAGTTTTGTGTACTTGAATCTATGCATTGGCACATCCATATCACTTTCTCCTTAAAAAATAACTTTCGTTCCAGACTTAATTTAGGGGCAGCAGCATTTTTATGCCCAAATAATCAAAGTTTTAATTCTTTACTGAATTTCTGTCAACGTAAACAAGCGCTTGGATCTTGGTGCCCCACATCCGACGCATTCGGCGTCATACCAACTCATAGGCAGGCCGCACTGGGGACAAAGCCAGCGCCCTTCTTCGGATTTAACCCATTCCTGAACGCCCATCTCACGAATTTTTTCGAGGTTTGGCAAGTATTCTTTACGGTGCAGATAGCAGCCCATATTAATTAAATACGTAATACGATGACAGGGTAAGTCTTCACAGTCAGAACAACGAGAATCATTCTGTTTGTGCTCTGCACATTTCCTTATCGCGCAGTTTTGGCAATGGGCAGCAAGCTTGCCGCCGCTGAGACAGCCGTCGCAAAGAAGGCCATCCATCCAATTCGAAGGCGGAATACCCTTCTGTGCCTTCGTCGGTCTGGATGAAAATCTCTTTTGCAGTCTCATTTTTATTTGGTCATCTTCGCTGTGTCTAGCGATGTAAGCCGGGCAGGCTCCGCAATATGTTCCGCACGCGGCTGCCAGACAATCCAATGAAAGACATACATACATAACAAGCACCGGTTACCCTTTTAACAAGCTTTCTTCGAGTGATATTTTTCTGGAAGTCTGAGTTTGATTTGGTAATCTTGTCCAACAACATTTGAACAGAATCCGCCCCCAGGGCAATCGCATTTGGATATTTTCGCCCCCCTGAGAGATTGATGTTTACCGAAGTACTCCCGGCCAATCTATCGGATAGTCTTCAGGAGGCTGGAAATAACCGAGACTTTCCGCTGTTCTTTGCATCGGTAGATTAGTGTGTCGTGCCCCACAGGTGGCTATTCGACCCGTTTCCAGTATATAGGAGGTGATAAAAGCACAGACAGCTTTACCATACCCACGTCTTTGATATTCTTCCTTTGTGTATACAGCGGCACAATCCCAAGCGATTTCAGAAAAGCGCCAAACGCCAGCGCGGGCTCGTATGCCGTCGGGTCCAATCACCGCACAATATTCATAGCCTAAGCTTTTATTTCACTCCAAGCGTTCCTAAAAGAAGCATCATCATCAGTTGATCCCCAGAAATCACGCGCAATGATGTAGTCCTGTTCCCAATCTAGCCAACGCACCGTAACTGATGTGGAAGGTCGTCGGAACGATTCGTTCGTACAAATGTATCGGATGTAGGGTCGTAACTGTGTCACCATGGAATATTTACTCCGCAGATCTAGGCTTCTTTCTTGACATCGCCCACAACGCAATTGAGTTAGCAGAGGACGCAACCGACCTCATGGTGCCTATCCGCGTCGCGGTCAATGGATGCCCGGCGGTGTTAGCGGCAGCCCCTGGTCAGCGACTCCGAAATGGTACGGAGAGAATGTGTTTCCATGTATTATCAAACTCTCCATAAACTGCGAGTTCGTCCGCGATAAATCTGAAGGGGAGCTGGGGTTTGAATTGTTCGACAAAGCGCTGCGCCAATTCCGGGCTGGCGGCTTCCTCCGCCCCATACGCGATCGTCAGATGATAGACGGGATAGCCAACCCCGCCTCGGAATTGGGGAAATTCGGAGCATAGCGCTTCCGTAACCTTCTCAAAATGGCTCTGCGGCGAAGGGGAAAGCCATAGAGTCCGACTGGTGGGAAATGCGCAGATGGGTTGGGCAAAGTATTCAAAAGGACTGAAACTATCGGCCAATGTCTGGAGTCTGCCGATCACCTCATTCGTCAGATCTGCAGACGCAAGGAAATAGGGCAGCACCGTGGTATGCAAGGGAATGGCCGCGCCCGGATGCTGAATGTGGTTCTGGCGAAAGGCCTTCAATTCATCAGGAACGTTAGAAACCGGAATCACACAAACTGTCTTAGTGCTCATGTATTACTCCTATTTCGCAGGTTGCAAAGCAAGCCCGTAAAGTATGCCTAGAATCAGCATCTCTCCTAACCCCGCCAGGAGAGTATAGAACAAGGCCTTCATTAGCCGCACTACTGGTTCTTAAGTTCGGCTTTAATCAATTCTACAGTTTGTTCAATCAATGGTGCGGCATCAGGCTCAAGTGCATCAGCCAGCAATTCAGCCGTGACTACATAAAGCCATAAGCCTGCCACCTTTTGATTGCCAAGAACCTTGACAACTGTGCGTCCATCCGGGTGAGATGCTACACCCAAACAGGTGAAACATCGACTCCTGCCCCAAGTGGATGGGGGAGAGTGCTTCCCTGCGGCGCGCGACTGGTCATCTATCGTCGCGGACCCAGGGCAAGACCGTCGTCAGCATGTCGCAAGGCAAGCGTCCGGCAAACGACGTCATTGCGGCCGGACGCTTGCCCCACACACCATCATGCCTTGGGCTTGACCATCCCGTGCATGGTGAGCCAGCTCACGAAGGCATTGAACCAGCCGGTGCTGGTCGTTTCCTTGGGGTACATGCCGAAGCCGTGACCGCCCTGCTCATAGAGGTGAAATTCGACCGGCTTCTTGGCCGCGCGCCAGCTCTCGATCAGCCCGAATCCGCTATCGCCGAAGAAGGGATCGTCGGCGGCGAGCGCGACGAACAGCGGCGGAGCGTCGTCCGGAACGGTTATCGAAGCCAGCGGACCGTAGATGTCGCCGATGAACGCCGGCCTGGCGTTCTCACCGACGAGCGCAGTCGCCATGGTAAGCATGGCACCGGCTGAGAAGCCCACCATGCCGATACGGTCCGGATCGATCTTCCACGTGGCGGCACGATTCCGGATCAGGGCGAAGGCGGCGCACGAGTCCTCGAGCTGCGGCGCGAGGTAAGCTTTCATCTGATCCGGAGCGGGTCGCGGAGGCCGGCGCTCAGTGTTCGAGAACATCTTGTCCATCGAACGTTTGAATTTGTCCATGTCCGCCGGCGTCTGGGTCAGGCGATACTTAAGGACGAATGCCGCAACGCCGTGCTTGACCAGAGCGCGGGCGACATTCCAGCCTTCGTTCTCCATTGATAATGAGAAGAAACCGCCGCCTGGCGCAACGACGACCGCGGCGCCGCTGGCGCCGGCTGGATCGGGCAGGAACGGCGTGATCGTCGCAACCGTGACGTTACGGGCGAACCGGCTGCCATATTGCGAGTGCCACGCTTCTTGGGCCGTCGCGTCGGGGAGCGGGGGGGTGCCGATCTCGATCGCATCCGGCTGATCGGGGATGGCGATCGCCGTCATCGTGTGGTCCAACGGCTCAGGAACTGGTGCCTCAGATGCATGATCATTCTTTTTCACGAAATTCACTCCTTATATCATATATGGTACATCATTATTATAGGGAGAAAGGGGGAGGGTGGCAAGTGGTAGGTGGCTGCGGGTGCGTTTCAAAATGGGGGCGAGTTAGGCAGCGAAGGCACGCGCCCATAAGTCGTCGAAACGCTTCTTGCCAGTCATCACTGCGCCACGTACGGCCAAGATGCGTTCCGCAGGGTAAAAGGTATCGCCGTGGAGGGAGGCCGAAGAGGGCGCGCAACACACGCTTAAAGACGCAGACTGAAGGGGGGCCTCGCTTGCGAGCTACATCCGCAAGCAAGCCCCCCCTCGTGAAAATGCTATTGCCGCAAAATCCGGCGCACCACCCCGCAATCAGTATGCTGATCCGGTCGTATTTTGCCAAACTTTCCACGCCTGTAAAACACTGGAATAGTTTTAGTTTTTATTTCCAGATCAGTCATTATCGGATTGGCTACGACGCACGGAGCACAAGAGGCAGGTAAATTCGGTGAACGGTGAGCAGGTTTTGTCGATAACCAGTATGGGTAGCGAAATGCGCGCTGCTGATGTTGCCAGTCGCCGGCTGCGCGATGGTCGAGGCGACCCGGAAATGCGTCGAGGCAATTTCGCCCCCGCCACTGCTGAAGGCGCTCCAATTCAGCCCAAAGTGCGTTGATCCCATTGGCGGCGCAGCAAGCTGCGCCGCCTGAGCTTTACGCGCGGGCAAACGCCCTCCATAAGCCAGCCCCAGCACACCCAGCAGCGCCACGCTCAAACCCAGCAAGAGCAGGAGTCTACCCCCTTTCATGGTTGCACTCCTTCCTGTGCCTCCGCCGGCGGCTCGACTAAGGGCATACGCGCGGCCGCCCCGCCGGCAGGTTGCGCCACGATCCGGTAGTCAAAGGCGATGTTGGAGGTTCCGCCGCCCTGCTCGCGCACCTCGAAACCGGTGGGGGTCTTTCGCGCGACATAGAGGCCCTGCGTGTCGCCCAGTGGGGTCAAGAAGACGTGGTAAGCACCGCCGGCGTCAATGGCTTTAGCGAACAACGTTTCAAGCGGGACAAACACGGTTCCCCTACGCAGTTGCGCCGTTCCAAAGTCTTCTATCCAGGCTTGCGGACTCTGCACGCCGTAAAACGCGCGTGTGTCGCCGTCGACTTCAGCGGTGGTGCGGAGTCCGTTTCCCGAAATCGTTCCCGCGCAGGTTAAGTTGCCATTTTCCAGAATCGAACACATATTCTGGTCATCCCCATTAATCACGGCAAAACTCGAGTCCTGGCTATCATCCCTATCCACATACAGCCAGATAGCATCGTGACTGTATAGATTCAAATCGCTGCCGGGGTCAGCGAGATCCGAGTAGATTGAGCCTTGTCTCCCCGAGCCTGGCATGACATCGGTGGGACCCGACAACTCCAGGCCCTTTTCACCCTCTAACCGCAGCGCTGGCAGAGAGTCGAAACTTAGAGTGCTTTCATAGCCATTCCCCACCGTCAATATGGCCTCGACGCCACTGGAGCCGTAAATGGCAGAATCCATGCTATCGGAAATGACCGCGCCCGGCATCAAGGTAAACGCATAGGGAGCGCCGTAGAGCCTTTGACGTGGCGTAAGCGTTTCTGTGTAAACACCGTTAGCGACCTGAACCTCAATCCAGATCGGCTCGCTCAACGCTTCCGCCGTAAGCCCGGCCCCTGGCGCTGTCGGCCCAATGACCACATCAAACAGCCCGTCGGTGACCGGCACCGTGTGCGTCTCGGTATAAATCGCCGTAACAGCGTCGTCGTCGTGGTAGTAGCGGAATTGCATCTGGTATGTCCCGTTCAAGGGTGTCCCGGCAGCATCCGTCAGCCGCCCCTGATACGTCATCTGTGGCGTCAACCCACACCCGCTCAAGATGAGCGCAACCCCCAGCAAAGAAACCGCCAACCCCCGCCAAATCCTGTGATTTTTCATCGTATACCTCCTGATTAGCGAAACCATTGAGTTTGAACACGAAATGCCACAAACGGCTTGAAAACCAACGCTCTGCATGTGAACATTACGGGGTGGTGTTCATAGCATTTTTTTGACGTGATAAAGGACATACAACCATTGTACGCCAGTGTACACTTAGAGCAAGAGTATCTGATACTGCAAACCTGAACGCCAACGTGCCCTTGCGCGTGTGCCTGGCCCTGCCCACCAACGTCGACAGCCGCGTGGTGCTCGATCGCGAGGGCAAGGATTGCGCGCTGCGGGCCTCATTGGCGGCCACGATGGGGTTGTAGTTGCCGACTACGCCGATGTAGTCGCCGACGACACGGTTGCTACCCATGGAGTCGGTGTAGTGGGTGTCACCGCTGCGAAAGTAAACATTTTCATGGAACTCCCCCGGTCTATGGGGGGCCGGGGGAGTGAGGGGAGTTATGGGTAACGGTGTGCGTTACCCGCCGCCGGGTGTAGCGGATCGGACACCGGCTACTATACCACCCCGGCGGGGGATTCGGCCGTCCCGTACCCGCGCCGAAGGCGGTCGGCTGCAACATCCCCAGGAAGGCGTGTCATCCTTCCCCCGACAAGAACCGGAACGCCGCCGGTTCTTAGCAATCGCTACGTAAGCGCACTTCTTAGCCCTCTTCCGCGATCAGATGAGCCTCCATGACCTCGAATCTCTCGTCGAGGTTCGCCTGCAAGTCCAGCAGCGTCCGCTCCGAGGCAGGCGAAACCACCCCAAATGCCTTCTCGACATCATAGGGTTGCTTGAACTTCAGGCAGTGGTAGATGTGTCTGGCCAACGCTGCACACACAAATGGCATCGCTTTATACCACGGGTACCCAGCGGCCATCTTGCGCTCGAACAAGCTCTTGTAAGGGTTCGCGCCCTGGTCGAACCACACCAGTGGCGCGGCGATCTGAAAGTACGCCCGTTTCAGGACACGGTTGCCCCGTCTGGACATGCGTGTGCGGTCAATCGTCTGCGACTTCTCTAGCCCAGCGTAGTAGCCGGTGTAGGCTACGTAGCGGCGATAGTTGCGGAAACGATTCACGTCGCCGGTCACTGCCAGGATCGCCCCCAACGTGGCTGGCCCTGTGTAAGGAACAGGCCTGATCCACACATAGCCTGGGTGACGGCCAACCTGTGCTTTCAGTTGCTTGCTCAACTTGGCCTGCGCTTCCAGGTGATTCAGCAGTAATCCGGTCAACCACTCCAGTCGCCAGGCCCGGCCCGGGTCAGGCAGCAAGCCGGAAGTGCGGCGGGCTAACACCTGCAACTCATCCACGCGCCGGGCGTGGTGATAAGCGCCAGCAGCCCATAGCACGGCCTTCACTTCCTCCGCCGCTGCCGCCGCTAGGTCTGCCGGCGTTGGGTACATGGCGATCAGACGGACCGGCGCCCATGACGCTACGCTCTTGGTGAAGAAGGTCTTCAGCTCAGGAAAGACCACGGCCATCAACTGGCCGAACTGGTTGCGTTCCCGCACGACCACTTGGTTTAGTTGCCAACTATCCCGGCACAGCGCCAGCAGATGGGCCTCATCTGGCCGGGACTGCTGCAGTGGGCGCAGTTTGAACTCCTCTCCCACCGCTTCATGCAGATAACAAATCCGTGCCATCACCCGTGCGTCTGTATCGTCCGTTTTGGGAAGTGCACCCATGATCCGCTCCCGCATGTGGCGCGTCAGCGCGTTCTCGACCATCTGCACCGGATAGTGGCGATCCAACAGGTATTGGTATACCGTCGCCCCGTAGTAGCCGCCGGTCGGTTCACAGACCCCCAGAAAGGCCTGCGGATCGGCACTGAACCCATCCAGATAGCGCTGAAATCGCTCCAGGCCTGTCTGTGTGCTAGGAAAATGCTCGCAACGGACGCGCTTCCAGCGTTCGCCCCCACGCACGAATGTCCTTAGGCTGATGACCACGGCTACATGCTCCTGATAGCCAACGTCCAATCCCAGATAGTAGCGCTCCGGCAATCCCTCACCCAACTGCGCCAGTAATGTCATCATGCTGCTCCTTGCGTTTCTTGGTCGGGGCAGTGATCAGGCCGCCTACGCTACGTACAGTGGTCGCTCGACGAAACCTCAACTGACTGCGCCACAATGGTCTTCAGTCAGGCTGGCCTGATCCCCAACCCCGTTGATATCTTATTGCGTCGAACGCCTCTGCTAGTCTACCCAAGATCGCAAGTGGCCGAAAGTGACGACGGCAGCCAACCCCCACACATTACGTACAAGGGTCACGGCCGACACAACCCATCGGTGTGCCCTACCGGTCTGAGCAGTGGTCTGAGCTACACCCCAAATCTGTTGCAGGTGGCTCGTAGGTTGGCGACACCCAACATTTGTTACGTGGGTCACTGCATGCCCAAAGCGATTTTCATGGGTCGTCGCCGTCACTTTACGGATGTACTCCCGTACTGCGCATTACCAGTTGTTAATGTGCAACGTTACAGCCAGACACTCATCCTAATCATAGCGGACATTTCGAGCTTGCGCAAATGCCCCCAGTGGGTGCGCTCTAGACCATTTGTTGGGCGGCCTTTTGTGGATTAAAACCCCTACCAATGGCACAACCACCCTCATACATTTTTATACCGCCTGCCATCGCCTTAACACTCACCAAAGACAAACTTAACCCTCGGCTGTTCAATGACAATTAGAATTAGACATCGGCGACAATTAGAAATACCCACTCG
>DAOOGN010000111.1:0-10609 GCA_035415725.1 Anaerolineae bacterium
TGTACTTGCCCTACACGGGACCCTATGCGGGGCGCGGGCCCCAGCGCAAATATGGTTAGCGCGCACAAGTCATGGGATTAGGCGGCGATAGCGAGAGGCAAGACTTGATGATCCGACCAGTAGCGTTCCCAAGCGTGATTCAAGGCCAGCGTTTTGAGGGCGGCCAGGCCATCCGCTCCAGTGCATGCCCTGATGCTTCTGGCGGCGCGCTACAATCAGATCATTCGCCTTCTTGGCATGACCACTGCCAATGTATTCCCGCTGCGCACGGCGTTCTTTGTCATTGACCAGGTATGGTTGGCGCTGAGTCAGATAGGTGAGCAACTCGTCCAGCTTGTCCGTATTGCGGCTTTCGCCTCGATACGCTTCCAGTACCTCCAGCGCTGCGGCGACTTCCCCTTGCCACCACAACGGGATCAGCCGCCTACTGGTGGTGAAACGCAACGCCAGAAAGCGGCGGCGGGCGGGACGCCGCACCTCGATGTCGTCTACAGCGATAATGGCTTGATCGGGCTGCACCACCGGCCCCCAACACCGCAGTTGATTGAGTTCCAGACGCTCCGCACGGCGCGCCTCCAACACGCGTTCCCAATCACTGGCGTGCACGCCAGCGGGGGGCTGGGGAGTCTCCACGTCCAGCGCGTGCTCCACGACGGCGTGTATTTCTGCCGGCCACGCCGCGGGGCGGCGCCGGTGTCTCTACCAACTGCGCTTGCAGGGTACTCAAGTCCTCCTGTGCCATCAACTGCTGTACTTCAGCCGCTTCCGCGCCGCGAATGATTTCCCCCTGTGCCCGTACCAAACGGCGAATCTCGGTTGTGCATATCAACTCCGCCTCCTGTGTTTCCCAGGCCAACAACCGTTGAGCCGTCTCAAATGGCACATCCAGTGCCAACAAGCACGCGCTTTCCTGCAAGTTCCGCGTGATGACCATCCCTTGATGGACTGGCAACACGGCATTCCCCGGAATGGTATACCCACCCTCTGCCGCGTTGTAGCATATATGACGCGGCAATTCCAGAATCCCCAGGCGACAGGCGACTTTCAGCATTTCACACCCGTCCCGTATCACCGCCACTCGGCAAATCAGTACGCGCAGGTGGCTCATGGTCTCTGTACCTCCAGGTTGAGATAGGTTCTATGACCATAGCATACCCCCATCTGTCATTTTGGAGCCCCCATACTATCCCAACGCTTGTGCGCGCTAACCAACTTTTCACCACGAAGGGCATGCAGGACACAAAGAATTTGTGTTTTTCTCTGTGAACTCTGGGTGCTCTGGAGCTATTTTCAGAGGTGATGAATTGAATTTGTGGTATCATGGCTAATGGGATCATAAACAAAGGAATTTATCGTGAAGGGCGTGGTTCATCGGCAGGGGGATGAAAATGTAGCGCGAGTTGGCCATTCGCCCTGCAAAATCGATCATTTTATACGAGGTGAAGAGGATGATGCACCAACAATTACAAGAACACATAGCACGTCTCAAGAACGCCGGCGCACTGTACGTGGATGCGCGGTGGTACCCCTTCGAGGAAACCAACCATCTGCTGATGTGGAACGGCAATCTCAAGAACGTTACGGCTACACGGGAGAGCGGCGTGGGTGTCCGTGTGCTTTACAAGGGCGCGTGGGGGTTCTCCGCCGCTTCGGATGTCAGCCATCTCGGCGCGCTGTTCGACAAGGCGCTCGACAACGCTCGCATCGCCGCCGAACGTGTCACCTTCCCCGTCCGTCTGGCAGAAAAGGATGCCATCCGGGCCAGCTTTACCAGCCCTAACCGGATCGATCCCTTTACGGTGCCGCTGGCAGACAAGGTGGCGTTCCTGCAAGCGATGGATGAAAAGCTGAATCAGCCGGGCGTCTCGCAACGCATTTGCACGTTGACGTTTATCCGCAAGCAGATTGTCTTTATGGATGCGGAAGGCAGCGAGATCGACAAGACCATCGTCGAGGTCTTCCCTTCCCTGGAGGTGATGGGGCTGGACGCCCAGGGAGAGATGCACTCGCGCAAGTTTAGTCCGCCGCGCATGGGGGACACACGGGGCTGGGAAACGCTCGATAGGGAAGTCTTCAACGCAAACGCCGAGCGCATCGTGCGCGAGATGAACGAGGTACGGACCGCCGAAAACTGCCCCCGGGACGTGCGCTCGGTGATTCTACTGCCCGGCATTATGTTCCTGCAAACGCATGAGACGATTGGGCACGCGCTCGAGTTGGACCGCATCCTCGGTTACGAGCTGGCCTTCGCCGGCGGCTCGTTCGTCCGGCTCAGCGACTTCGGGACGCTGCGCTATGGCTCGGACAAGTTGACAGTCCGCGCGGATGCGACGATCCCCAACAGCCCCGGCAGTTTCGGCTACGACGACGACGGCATCCCCGCGCAGAACAATCTGCTGATCGACCACGGACTACTCGTGGGCGCTATCAGTGGACGCCAGATGGTCGAAGAGGCCAACGCCCGCGCCGGCAAAGTCATCTTTGACGGCAGTAGCGGTGCAAACCGCGCTACTTCATTCTATCGTGTGCCGATCGAGCGCATGACCAACATCAATGTCGATCCCGGCAACGACGGCACATTGGACGATATCGTCAGCAAGACCGAGCGAGGCATCATTCTGGACGGCGACAAGAGCTGGTCCATCGGCTCGAACCGTGAACAGTTCCATTTTGCGACCGACATCGGCTGGTTGGTGGAGGATGGACGGGTCACGCATGTGGTCAAGAACTCCACCTACCAGGGTGAGACCGTCAAATTCTACAATTCGCTGTCGGCGGTGGGCGATCCATCCACCTGGGAAGTCTGCTACGTAGCGAACTGCGGCAAAGGACAGCCCAACCAGGTGATGCAGTTGGGGCATGGCGTTCCGGTTTGCCGTTTCGACCACGTGAGAATAGGAGAGTAGCCATGAAGGAGCAAATTTTGCAAACCCTGTGTGACTTGCGCGCCTACGCACTGACGAAAGGCGTCGAAGCCACCTTCCTTTTGCATGAAGAAGACAGTTACCTGATGCGTTTTGCCAACTCGGCCATTTCTTTGAACACCAACGAGCACCTCATCCGCCTGGAAATTACGGCTTACCGGGACCGGCAGCGCGCCAGCTACGAGTTGATCACCGCGCTGGACAAGGTGGACGAGATGCGACAAGGGGTGGATATGGCCGCCGAGATGGTGCAACACGCCCAACCCTTGAGTTATCGCCCCACCATTCCGCTTTACACCACGTCCTTCAGCGACGAAAGCGCTTACGACCCTGCCTTAGCGACGCTCGGCAATCACGAGCGCCTGGCGTTCTTCAATCAGGCCGTGGCGGGATTAGAAACGGACGAGATCCAGCTCTCAGGCATCTTCTCCTGCGGCGCGAACACCCTGGCCCAGATCAATACCCGTTCGGAGCATACGCAGTATTTCAAGACCTCCGATGCCCAGATCACCATGGTCCTGTCGCACACCGCACTCAAATGGGAAGTGAGCGCCGAGCAATCCGCGCAAAAAAAAGCCGACCTGAACCCGGACGTCTTGCGGCGCGATTTGGCGTTCCTGCTGGAGCACTACCGGCGCGACGCGACGCAACAACTTCCGCTGGGAACATACAACATTGTGTTTGGTCCGGCGGCCACCGCCGAGTTGTTGGGTATACTAGGCTTTATCGGCTACAACGGCGGTCTGATGAAGCGCGGCTATTCATTCCTCAGTGAGGAACAGATCGGGCAGCGCGTCTTTTCTCCCCAGTTCACGCTGACGGATGACCCCACACGGCGCGAGACCTTTCCGTTCCGGCGCGATCTGACGGGCATGCCCCGCCGCCCATTCCCCCTCTTTGTCGCCGGCGTGTTCCAAAGCTTTGTCTGGCCCCAGGACGAGGCCGACGAGTTCGCGATGCAACCCACCGGACACACGGTGCCGCACACCAGCATCGTGATGCAGGGCGGCGACGTAGCGGCGAACACGCTGCCAGAGCTGGTGGCCCTGCCGCGCGAGCATGACGTCCTCTACATCCCTTACCTGCACTATATGAACATCGTGAACCCTTCCAAGGGATTGGTCACCGGCAGTTCGCGCTTTGGCGCACTGCTGCTCAAAAAGGACGGTTCCGTGGCCGTGCCTTACAACGTGCGCCTGACGCAAAGCCTGCTCGATATCTTTGGCGACAGGCTGGCGTGGCTCTCGCAAGCGCAGGTCGTCGCCAACACGTCGTCAAGCTATGACGCGCGCAATCCCCAGGCGAGCCTGGTGCCCGCGTTCCTACAAGTCAATGGACTGGAGATTTCCCACTCCAATTCATCCTATTGACCATTGGAGGACGAGTGGGCGCGAGTTGCTCACTCGCGCTACGGGAAAAGACTGAATTGACAATTCGCCGCCTGCGCATTGGCCACACGCGCTACAAAAAAGCCCGCCATCCAGTGGATGGCGGGCCGGCGTGAAAAGACTTACTCCACCGTCACGCTCTTCGCCAGGTTGCGCGGCTGATCCACGTCCGCGCCACGGCGGACGGCCATGGCATAGGCCAACCACTGCAAGGGGATGATGTTGAGCACCGGCGAGAGAAACGGCGGCGCGACGGGCACTTCGAGCACGTAATCCGCTTTGCTGCGCGCCACGTCGTCGCCCTCCTGCAACAGGCCGATGACGGTCCCGCTGCGCGCCTTCACCTGCTCCATCTGGCTGATCATCTTGTCGTAGACGTTGTCGCGCGGGGCAACGGTCACGACGGGCATGGCCTCGTCGATAAGCGCGATGGGACCGTGCTTCATTTCTCCGGCGGGATAGCCTTCCGCGTGGATGTAGGAAATTTCTTTGAGCTTGAGCGCCCCTTCCAGCGCCACCGGGTAGTTGATGCCGCGTCCCAAAAAGAGGAAGTGTTCGCGTTTGAAGAAGACCTCCGCCAGTTCGTCGTAGACCGGCTGCGGTTCGGAGACACGCCCCACCAGATCGGGCAGACGGGCCAGGTCATTCACCGCACTCCGCAAAACATCCGCCGGAATCGTCTCACGCTGTTGTCCCAGGTACAGCGCCAGCAGATACAGGTCCACCAGACTCGCGGTGAAGGCTTTAGTGGTCGCCACGCCGATCTCCAGGCCGGCCTGCATCAGGATATGACCATCGGCCAGACGGTGCGCCTGGCTGCCGATGACGTTGACGATGGACCACAGTTTTGCGCCGCGCTCGCGGCCCTCTTCCATCGCCGCCAACGTGTCCACCGTCTCCCCGGACTGTGTGATCGCCAACAGCGCCGTCGTCGGTGTGATCAACGGGTTGCGGTAGCGAAACTCCGAGCCGTAGTCCACCTCCACCGGCAGGCGCGCCAGCGTCTCGAACATAAACTTGCCTACCAGACCGGCATGGTACGAAGAGCCACACGCGGTTATGATCACCCGATCCAGCTTCTGGGCTTCATCCCTGGTGAGCGGCATGCTGTCGAGCACAACCTGGCCGCGGTGAAAATCCACCCGCCCCCGAATCGTGTCGGTGATGGCGCGAGGTTGCTCCGCTATCTCCTTCTGCATAAAGTGACGATAGGGACCTTTTTCTGCCGCGACGGGATCCCAGGGGATCGTATGCCCCTGCACCCCCACCGGCTTGCCGTCGAGGGTAAAGATCTCGGCGCCGCGCCGTGTGACGCGCGCCATCTGCCGGTTCTCCAGGAAGATGACGTCGCGCGTGTACTCCAAAATCGCCGGAATGTCTGACGCGATGAACATCTCGCCGTCACCGATGCCTATCACGATGCCGCCGGCGTTCCCCAAGCGGGCAATGACCAGGCTCTCCGGCTCCTGAGGACTGAGAAAGACGAAAGCGCTGGCTCCCCGGATCGAGAGCAGCGCGCGCCGGACTGCCGTCAACAGATCGGCTCCGCCCGCCAGATAACCGTCGACAAGATGCGCCACCACTTCGGTGTCGGTTTCGGAGGTGAAACGCACCCCCTCGTCCGTCATCTGCTGGCGCAATTCGGCGTAGTTTTCGATAATGCCGTTGTGGACGACCGCCACCCGTCCGTTCATCCCGACGTGTGGATGCGCGTTGAACTCCGTCACCCCGCCGTGGGTGGCCCAGCGCGTGTGGCCGATCCCAATCGTGCCCACCAGAGGATGTTGATCCAGACGCTCTTGAAGATGGCTCAACTTGCCGACGGCGCGCTCCAGCGCAATGCCGCCGTTCTCGTGCAAAACCGCGATCCCGGCCGAATCGTAGCCGCGATATTCCAGCTTCTTCAATCCCCCCAACACAATCGGTGCCGCCTGCCGCGGCCCGACATAACCGACAATGCCACACATTTCCGGCCTCCTGCCATGACGCTATGAACCGACAAAATTCCATCGCGCGAGACACGCGCGACGTCCCCATGAGGCACCACAAACGCCCCCGTCTGACACAGCATAAGGTTGCCCTATGCAAGGATAGACTCCCATCTGAAGATGATGGGCCGGCCTTACCACACCCTTTGTACCGCCGGTTGCCCAACGGTTTTGTGATGCAGTTTTCTCGTTTTGAGGGGAATGGGAGAGGGGAAGGCTAGTCCCCTGGCGGTATCCGCCGAAAATCCGGCGCCAGCCGGATATGTTCGATAAACCGCCGCCTCGTCACCCGGTCAGCCGGGTCAGGCGCTTGAGTCCCCACAGTGATAACGTTATCCGCTAAACACCACCTCCGGTCCATAGTCCAAAGTCATCTAAAATCTGCTCCATCTGCTGACCTATTTTCACTCAACCGCCGGTGAACCTGCCGTGGCTCGGTCGAAGACCGGCCACAGCTCTTCAGGCACCATGGTCAGATGCATGCCTTCCTTTTTCCAATAATCTGTCTTATACCCCCTTCTTCCCCTTGGGCGACGACAACGACCCGCCCGCCGGTCGCCGCCTGCACGTCCACAACCGATTTGCCATCCAGCGCGCGACCGTCCGGCCCGCGGAAAATCTCATCCGGCAACACCACCACGTCAGCCGGCGCGCGGTCACGCCACGCAGCCAGGATGTCATCCACCGTGAGCAACCCGGCCACGGTGATCGTCTCGCCAAAAGCATGGTTAGGTACGGCGACCACGTCAACGGCAAGACCTGTGGCCGCGCTGAACGCCCGCGCCTGTTCTCGCAGCAACGGCGCGAACAGCGTCCCGGTGACCCACGTCTGGCATGGGCCGCCGAGCCGCGCCAGATCGGCCTGAAGCGCCTCCCACCCTTCCAGAAAAAGCCGCACCATCCCCACACCGTTTTCGACGAGCGCCGGCAGCAGATCGTCATACGCTTCGCGCGGCGGAAGTGGAACCCGCGCGCGCAAGAACCACTCGTCCGAGGGATAGACGAAGCCGACACCCAATGACTCACGCAGACGCGCCTGCCACGCTAACGTCTGCGCCAGCACTTCCGCCGCCTCGACATCCCTGTAAGGGCGCAACTGCGGATTATGCCAGCGCGTCAGTCCAACAGGCACGACGGTCAGGTCGACGACGGTGGGATACAGGGCCGCCAGATCCGCAATCGTCCGGTCGAGATGGGCGCCATCGTTGCGCCCCGGCGCGAGCACCGCCTGCGTGTGCACCTCAATGCCGATCTCCGCCAGGCGCGCGAGCTGTTCCATAATCTGTCCGGCGCGCGGATTGTGCATCAGCCCCACCCGCACATCCGGCTCGGTCGCGTGGACCGAGACGTAAAGGGGACTGAGGTACTGTTCCGCAATCCGCGCCCAATCCGCCTCGTCCAGGTTGGTGAGGGTGATGTAATTGCCGTGAAGGAAGGAGAGGCGGTAGTCGTCATCCTGGATGTACAACGATGCGCGCAGTCCCGGCGCCATCTGCGCAACGAAACAGAAATCACAGTTGTTGCGACAGACACGAATTTTACCGTCGAAAAGCTCCGTGTCGAACGCGAGACCCAATGCCTGCCCGTAGCGCCGGGCAGCACGGCGCGCGATGCGCCGTCCCGCCCGTTCGACGAGAAACTCCAACGTCGGCTCGGCGGCGTAGATTTGCACATCGATCACGTCACGCAGGGGCAGTCCATTGATCGCCAACAGAACGTCGCCGGCACGCACTTGCGCCCGCGCCGCCACACTGCGCGGAGCCACGTCCGCAATCTGCGCCGGATGGTAGACGGTCATCGCTATGCCTCGCCGCCCTGGCGCAGGTTCAGCAGCCTGCACCGGGGTTCATTCCCACTCGATCGTCGCCGGGGGCTTACTGCTCACGTCGTAGACCACGCGATTGACGCCCGGCACCTCGTTGACGATGCGGTTCGATACGCGCCCCAGCATATCGTAGGGCAGAGGCGTCCAGGCGGCGGTCATAAAGTCGTCGGTGCTGACGGCACGCAGGGCCACGACATTGGCATAGGTGCGCCCATCGCCCATCACGCCGACACTGCGCACCGGCAAGAGGACGGCAAAAGCCTGCGCCGTCTGTCGGTAGAGGCCCGCGTTCCACAGTTCTTCCAGGAAAATCGCGTCGGCGGCTTGCAACGTCGCCACGCGCTCGCGGGTGATCTCGCCCAGGATGCGCACCGCCAGGCCGGGCCCGGGGAACGGATGCCGCCAGATCAGCTTTTCCGGCAGTCCCAGCGCCAGGCCCACCTGTCGCACTTCGTCTTTGAAGAGGTCGCGCAACGGTTCGATCAGCGTCAGATTCATCTCTGCCGGCAAGCCACCGACGTTGTGATGCGATTTGATGCGCTGCGCGTGGGCGCTGCCGGCGCTTTCGATCACATCGGGATAAATTGTGCCCTGCGCGAGGAAGTGCGCGTCGCTGCAGCGGTGCGCTTCAGCCTCGAACACGCGGATGAACTGCTCGCCGATAATGCGCCGCTTTTGCTCCGGGTCGGTCACACCGGCCAGGGCACCGAGGAAGCGGTCGGCGGCGTCCACCAGCACCAGGCGGATGCCTAAGCTCTCCTGGAAGGTGGCTTTGACCTGGGCGGCTTCGTCGCGGCGCAGCAGGCCGGTATCCACAAAAATGCACGTCAATTGATCGCCGACCGCTTTGTGGATCAACGTCGCCGTCACCGCGCTATCCACGCCGCCGCTCAGCCCACACACGATTCGTCCGTCGCCTACCTGCGCACGGATGCGCTCCACCACGTCGTCGATGAACGCGTCCGGCGTCCACACGCCGGCGCAACCGCACACGTCGTAGAGGAAATGCCGCAGCATCGCCGCCCCGTTGGGGGTATGTTGGACCTCGGGATGAAACTGCACGCCGAACACGCGGCCATCTGGAGCGCCGATGGCGGCCACGATGTTGCCGGTACTGCGCGCCAACATGCGGAAACCCGGCGGCAGTGCCTCGACGCGGTCGCCGTGGCTCATCCACACCGTCTGGCGGGCGGCCAATCCCGCGAACAGAGCATCCGCTTCGAGAATGTCGATATCGGCGGGGCCGTATTCACGTTCTACACCGGGGACAACTCGTCCACCCAGCGTGTGGGCCAGCAGGTGCATGCCGTAGCAAATGCCGAGAATCGGCACACGCATGCGGACGACGTCATCGGGCAGACCGGGCGCTCCGGCGTCGTAGACGCTGTGCGGGCCGCCCGACAGGATGATGCCGCGTGGCTGCCGGGCGGCAACCTGCGCTGCGGGCGTGTCCCAGGGCAGGATTTCAGCATAGACGTGCTGCTCACGAACCCGCCGGGCAATCAGTTGAGTATACTGCGAACCGTAATCCAGAATCACGACCATTTCGCGTGGTGACAAAGGAGTCCTCCGGGGGAATCAAACGCCATCTGGGTCTGCGGCTTTAGGGATGATGTTTCACGCCTCACGCCCGTCATCGGCGAAGATGATCGTTCCATCGTCGCGCATTTCGTCGATGATGACCATCGACTCAATCGGAACCCCCAAGGGGGTCAACAAGGTGCGGCCGCCCTCGAAGGATTTTTCGATCAGCGTGCCGATGCCCACCAACGTGGCGCCGGCCTCCTCCACAATCCGCGCCATCGCCGCGATCGTCTGGCCGGTAGCCAGGAAGTCGTCGATAATCAGCACACGGTCCCCGGCAGAGATGAACTCGGGCGAAACCATCAGCGAAACCTGCCCGCCTTTAGTGTGCGACGGCGCAAATTCCACGAAAACCGGTTCTTGCATCGTCACCGGTTTGTGTTTACGGGCATAGACCAGCGGCAGCCCCATCGCGTAGGCCGTCGCCATCGCCGGGATAATGCCCGACACCTCGGCGGTCAGCACGCGCGTCGGCGCCGCCGCGGCAAAACGCCTGGCGAACTCCGCACCCGCCTCCAACATCAAGGTCGCGTCCACTTGATGATTGATGACACTGTCGATCTTCAGGATGCCGTGACCCAAATTTTTCCCCTCGCTACGAATACGTGCTTTCAAACTTTCCATAACTTGCTCCCTCTCAATGCAAAACATCAACCTGCTGATACAAGCTATTCCCAAGGGACCCTAACCTCAACAAGTTGAGGATTCCCGTTGAGAACTCTCGCTGAGGACTCCTGTTGAGGACTCCCCCCGTTTACTTTTTTCGTAACTATTCAGCCACCCTTGCCAGGTGGCGAACGGGACTTTGGGGAGGGCACATAATAGGTGACCCCTTCGGCAGGTGATGACCCTCTTATCCCCCAACCCCCTTCTCCCCCGCAAGCGGGGAAGAAGGGGGCA
>DAOOGN010000112.1:0-10411 GCA_035415725.1 Anaerolineae bacterium
AGCACCAGGCATACCGAAATCCACGCCCAACCTGGCATAGGGAATAAATGGCTTCATCAGGTTTACTAGCCTGAATAGATACTTATTCAATTCTATTAAGGAGATTTTTGACCCCATGACTACTATCAGCGAACAATATGTCAACCAAGGTTCCCGCCCGGCGGACCTCAAAATCACCGATATGCGCGTTGTCAACCTCAAAGGCGTTGTGCGCGCGACGCTCATCCGTATCGACACGAACCAGGGCATCTCCGGCTACGGTGAAGTGCGGGACATGGCGAGCCCGACCTACGTCCTGATGCTCAAAAGCCGCATCCTGGGAGAAAATCCCTGCAACGTGGACAAGGTCTTCCGCAAGATCAAGCAGTTCGGCTATCACGCACGGCAGGCGGGCGGGGTCTGCGCGATTGAGATGGCCTTGATGGACCTCGCCGGCAAGGCTTACGGTGTCCCCGCCTACATGCTTGCGGGCGGCAAGTTCCGCGACAAAATCCTCTGCTACAGCGACACGCCCAGCGAACCCGACGGTAAGGCGATGGGCAAGCGCCTCAAAGAGCGGATGAACCAGGGCTTCAAGTTCCTCAAGATGGATCTGGGCATTTATATGCTGCGCAACATCCCCGGAACGCTGATCGGTTTCCCCGACAACATCGACAGCTTTCACATTATGCACCCCTTCACCGGAACGCAGATCACCGCAAAAGGCATCGATGTACTCTGTCAATATGTCGCCGATGTGCGCACTGTCATCGGCTATGAAGTCCCGCTGGCGATTGATCACTTCGGTCACATCGGGCTGGAATCATGCATCCGGCTGGGCCAGGCGCTCGACCCGTTCTCACTGGCCTGGTACGAGGACATGATCCCCTGGCAGTTTACCGATCAGTACGTGACGCTCTCCCGCGCCGTCAAGACGCCTATCTGTACGGGTGAGGACATCTACCTTAAAGAAGGCTTCATGCCGCTGTTCCAAGAGCGTGCCGTCTCTGTCATTCATCCCGATCTGGCGTCGGCCGGCGGCATCCTGGAAACCAAAAAGATCGGCGACCTGGCGCAGGAGCACGGGATCGCCATGGCGATGCACATGGCGGGATCGCCCATCGCCGCGCTGGCGGCCGTTCACTGCGCGGCGGCCACGGAAAATTTTCTCGTGCTCGAAAACCATTCCGTCGATCACCCGGAGTGGAACGACTTCGTTCGCGGCTTGCCCAACCCCCTCATCCAGGATGGTTATATCCAGGTGCCCGAAACGCCCGGTCTGGGCTTCAGCGACGTCAACGCAGAGATGCTGCGTGCCCACATTGACCCCGACCGACCCGGCTACTTCGAGCCGACGACGGAATGGGACAACGAGAAATCGTGGGATCGTTTGTGGAGTTAAACGGGTAACTATTCAGCCACCCTTGCCAGGTGGCGAACGGGACTTTGGGGAGGGTACATAATAGGTTACTCCTTCAGCAGGTGATGACCCTCTCATCCCCCAACCCCCTTCTCCCCCGCCAGCGGGGAAGAAGGGGGCAAGGGGGGGGGTAGCGGGCGGCTTCGCCGCCCGCCACACCCCCACCCAAAATCCCCCTTCCTGGGGGGAAGGGGGACAGGGAGGAGGGGCTGATAGAAACACGAATATCTTGCCATCCAGAAGCACCTGGCATACCAAAGTCTACGCCAAACCTGGTATGGAATAAGTGGCTTCGTCAGGTTTACGAGCCTGAATAGATACCTTTTTTTACAGGAGGGCAACCATGGGTTTCCAAGCGATAACGAACCTCTATCCTGAAGTGTTTTCACAACACGAGAAAGTGTTCGTGGATTACGGACATCTCACAGCCTCGACCTTTCGCTTTCCGAGCGGCGTGTGCGGCCTGCGGCTCACCAGCGACGTGGGCGAACTGGTGCTGCTGCCGTTCCAGGGTCAGCAGATCTGGTCAGCGACGTTCAACGGGCGCAATCTGACGATGAAATCGATGTTCACGCAGCCCTATCCCCATCGCCCGTTCCTGGAGACGTTCGGCGGTTTTTTGCAGCACTGCGGCATCACCGGCGTTGGCGGGCCATCCCCGCAGGACACGCACCCCCTGCATGGCGAACTGCCCAACGCCCCCTACGCAACCGCTTACGTCGTCATCGGCGAGGACGACAAGGGCACGTACATCGGCATGGGCGGGCAGTACCGGCACACCGTCGCCTTCGCGCACAACTACCTCGCCGAGCCGCTGGTCAAACTCTACGCCGGCTCGACGCTGTTCTCCGTGACGATGTCCATCACCAATCTCAAAAATTCCGGCCAGGAACTGCTCTACCTGGCGCATGTCAACTTCAGACCGGTGGATAACGGGCGGTTGGTCTACAGTGCGATCCCCACGCCGGAACACGTCCGCGTGCGGGCCAGCATCCCCAGTCACATCAAGCCGGGGCCGGGCTACGCCGAATTTCTGGCCGAACTGCGCGACCATCCCACCAGACACCACATCCTCACGCCAGGGCTGGCCTTCGACCCGGAGGCCGTGTTCTTCATCGACTACCTCGCCGACACGGACGGGTGGGCGCACTCGCTGCAGATCCACCCCGACGGCAACGCCGATGTGATCCGCCACCGTCCGGCGCAGTTACCAAAGGCCACGCGCTGGATCTCGCGCACGCCCGATCAGGATGCCATCGCCCTGGTGGAAGCCGGGACGTGTGAGCCGGAAGGCTACCTGGCAGAGAAGGCGAAGGGGCACGTCAAAATCCTGCCGCCCGGCGAGACCTTCGTCGCGGAGTTTGAGATCGGGGCGCTGGCGGCGGAAGAGGCGCAGCGGGCGGAAGAACACGTCCTCACGCTCACACCGCCTTCAAAGGCAAGAGTACCATGACCACCCGAATTCGCACCGTTCGTGTTGAGGAATTTGAAGACTTTATGCGTTACGTGGAGCGCGCTTTCGGCCATTCGGTGGACTTTTTCCCGCGCGCCATGCCCCACATTTACAAGCCGACGCCGGAGGTCTGCGCCTGGGGTTACGTCGTCGAGGAGAACGGCAAGATCGTCTCTCACGTGGGTGTCTATCCCCTCGCAGTGGTCACGGCGAGCGTGCCGCTCAAGCTCGGCGGCATCGGCGCGGTTTCCACGGCAGTCGAGGCACGCGGCAAGGGCTATATGACGCAGCTTTTGTACCACGCCATCGACGCCATGCGTGCGCAGGGCTACCCGGCCTCGTGGCTCAGCGGCGACCGTCAGCGCTACAACAGCTTTGGTTGGGAAATTGCCTCGTTATCTTACCAACTGATGTTCTCCGCGCGGTCGCTGGGGCGGGCAGACGTCGCGCCGGCAGACATTAAGGAAGTCCGGCCCTGGGAAGCGACGGCACACATTGCGCGGCTGATGCCGCTGCCGAACTGTCATGCCTGCCGCCCGGACCTGGAAGCACAACTGCACCGGCAGGATTTGCGCGTCTGGGTGACGGAGGATGGCTACGCTATGGCCGACGGGCAAGACCGCGATCACGTCAGACTCATCGAGCTGGTATCGGCCTCGGGCCAGGAAGCGGAGATGATCCGTGCCATCATCGCGTGGAATCACGGCGAGGATGCCACCCTGGACATGTCGCTTTGGGACGAAGAACGCCTGGCACGCTTGATGCCGCACACGAACTACTGGACAACCGGCTACAGCGGGATGTACCGCGTGAACGACATTGTTGCCGTGCTACGCGCCGCTATTCCGGTGTTAGAGCGCCGGGCTGCCGGGCTGCGTGATTTCGCCGTGAGCCTCGGCATCCGCGAACATGACCGCGTGCAAACAACGACCGTCGCCGTGCATGATGGCGTCGTGCAGATCGAGGCCGGGCAAAGTGCGGAGACCTACGTGGAACTCGCCCCTGTCACCGCCGCGCGGCTGGTCTTCGGCGGCCCGGCGATCCCCGAAGCGCCGCAACTGCCGCCGGGCTTGCTCGCGCTGTTGCCGGTGCCGGTCTACGTTCCGCCATTGGATTATGTGTAGAAGAATGAGTGCATCAGCGCATGGGAGAATGAGCGAATGATGCCCACGTATCCAAAATCGAGTTGAGGCGAGTATGACCAGAGAACACACCGAATTGACCGTTTACGGGACGTGCTGGTGTCCGGATGTACGACGGGCAAGACGCTTTCTCGACGAGCACAACGTCGTCTATGCCTACTGCGACATCGACACGGACGCCACGTCGCGCGCTTACTGCGATGAAGTTCACGGGGGAAGCTGGATTGTCCCTACCATTGCCTTCCCCGATGGGACCATCCTCTGCAACCCTTCCGTCAGAGAACTCGCCGCCAAGTTAGGCATCGAAGTCTAGCCTTCAGCCAGCAACGTGCTCCCGCAGAGGCGCGCTGTCCAAAGGCAAGCGTCGACTCCTGGCATTCGGGTGGGGCGTCTTGCGCCAGTTCATATTCCTGAACCAAAATGGCTGCCGGAATTCCCAGCCCTTTTTCCAGATTGCGGATCATTCGCAAGACAAATCCAGTCCGTAGAGCTTGGCCCTGTTAGCACTGTGGCTTCAGTCTCTACCTTCAGTCTCTACGCTAAACCGCCGCCAATTCCGGCATGGCCTCGTGCTGGCCTTTGAACTGGCTCATGTACATATTGTAGTAGAATCCTCGCTGGGCCAGCAATGCCTGGTGCGTGCCGCGTTCGATGATCTCGCCGTTATGGATGACCAGGATCGCGTCCGCGTCGCGGATGGTGCTGAGGCGGTGGGCGATGACGAAACTGGTCCGTCCCTCCATCAAGCGTAACATCGCCTCCTGGATGTTCTTCTCCGTGCGTGTGTCCACGCTGCTCGTCGCTTCATCAAGGATAAGGATGCTGGGATCGGCCAGAATCGCCCGCGCAATGGCGAGCAACTGCCGCTGCCCCTGGCTGATGTTGCCGGCGCGCTCCGAAAGCTCCGTCTGATAGCCACCCGGCAGACGGTGGATGAATTGGTCGGCGTTGGCAAACTTCGCCGCGGCGATGACGTCGTCGTCCGTGGCCTCCAGCCGCCCGTAGCGGATGTTCTCCATCACGGTGGTGGCGAAGAGGTAGGTATCCTGCAGCACGATTCCCAACTCGCGGCGCAAGTCGGCCATCTTGAGTTGGCGGATGTCGAGGCTATCGACGGTGATACTGCCGCTGTCGATGTCATAGAAGCGGGTAAGCAGGTTGACAATGGTGGTCTTCCCCGCCCCCGTGGGGCCGACCAGGGCAATCGTCTGCCCACGGCGGGCGTGCAGGCTGACATGTTTCAGCACCGGCACATCCGGCTGATAGCCAAAGCACACGTCGGTGAAAACGACGTCGCCGCGGATGTCCTCCAGGGGGATCGCCTCAGGAGCATCGATCAGCTCCGGCGTCTCATCGAGAATCTCAAAGACCCGTTCGGCGCCGGCGATGGCCGCCTGGATGGTGTTGTACAGGTTGGCGATCTGATTCAGCGGCGCGGCTAACTGCCGGGCATAGTTGATGAAGGCGGCGATGGTGCCGACGGTAGCCATTCCCTGGACGGCCATCCACCCGCCGGCCCCGGCGACGATGGCTAACCCGGTGTTGTTAACGAAGTTGTTGAGCGGGCCGAGTACGCCGGCAAAGATTTGCGCATGCGCGGCGGCTTTCCGCAGCTTAACGTTGACGGTGTTGAATGACTCGATGACGGCTTGCTCCCGTCCATAAGCCTTGACGACGTGCTGTCCGGTGACGGTCTCCTCGATGATGCTGTTCAGATCGCCAAGATATTGCTGTTGCTCGCGGAAACCCTGCCGGGTGTAGCGGGCAATCACATTGCTCAAGAGCATCATCAGCGGCATGGTAAGCATACTCACCAGCGCCAGCCGCACATTCATTATGAGCATGATCGCGGCGACGCCAATCAGGCTGACGAGGCTGGAAAGCAACTGCGTGACCCCTTCGTTCAGCACGTGGTTGATGTTCTCCACATCGTTCGTCAGACGGCTCATCAATTCACCATGCGGGCGTTGATCGAAGAAGCGCAGGGACAACGTTTGCAGCTTGACAAAGAGGTCGTTGCGGATGTCGCGCACGGTACGCTGCGCCACAGAGGCCATAATGTACACTTGCATCCACGAGACAACCGAGGTGGCAAGGTAGACGCCCAGCATCACCAGGACGATGCGTCCCAGGCCAGGCAGGTCGCCCGGCATGATGTAATCGTCAATGGCGATACCCATCAGGTATGGTCCCAACAACCCCAGACCTGAAGAGATCAACACCAGCACCAAAATGGCAATCAAGGCCCACTTTTGCCGCTTGAGGTAGCCCCACAGGCGGTTCACCGTGCCGCGGATGTCCTTCGCGCGTTCTTTGGGGTGCATGAAACGTCCCCCCGGGCCGCCACCCCCTCCACCTGGGCCACCGTGAGGTTGTGGGGCAGTCGTTTGGGTTTTATGCGGTTGATGTTCAGACATGGCTCACCACTCCATTCCCCAACTGGGAATCGTAGATTTCACGGTAGACGGGACTGGTCGTCAGCAGTTCGCGGTGCGTCCCCTCGGCGATGATACGCCCCTCATCCAGCACCAGGATCTTGTCCGCGTTGAGCACGGTACTGATGCGCTGGGCAATGACGAAGCTGGTGCGTTCCTTCATGATGCTCTCCAACGCCTCCTGAATTTTCGTCTCGGTTTCCACGTCCACCGAGCTGGTACTGTCGTCGAGGATGAGCACGGCCGGCTTCATCACCAGCGCGCGGGCGATGGCGATGCGCTGCTTCTGCCCACCGGAAAGATTGACGCCGCGTTGCCCGACGACGGTGTCATAACCGTCGGGGAACTCCATGATGAAGTCATGGGCTTGCGCTGCCTTCGCGGCGGCGACGACTTCCTCGTCGGTGGCTTCTGGACGCCCGTAGCGGATGTTATCGCGGATGGTGCCGCTGAAAAGTACCGACTCTTGCAACACGATGCCGATATGACGGCGCAGAGTTGTTTCATCAATATCGCGGACATCCACACCGTCGATGGTCACGCGCCCGCTGTTCACATCGTAGAAACGCGGGATGAGGTAGATGAGGCTGGATTTGCCTGACCCTGTCGCTCCCAGGATCGCCACCGTCTGCCCGGGCTCGGCCACGAACGTGATGCCGGGAGGGCCGCCGTTGTGTGATTCCCCGCCGCCAAGTACCAGATGGCGTCCATCACGATCATAGCTGAAGGTCACACCCTCGAAGGCCACCCGCCCCCGCGGGGTGAAATCCGTCAACGCATGAGGCTTGTTCTGCACCTTCGGCACGGCGTTCATCACTTCCTGAATGCGATCGGCCGATGCGGATGCTCGCGCCAGGCGCATCACCAGCATGCTGACGAACATCAATGACATCAGGGTACGCATCAAATAGTTGATGAAAGCGATGAGTTGCCCGATCTGCATATCACCGTTGTTGACCAAGGCGCCGCCAAACCAAAGCGCGCCCACCACGCCGAGATTGACCAACATCATCATAAACGGCCATGTCATCGCCACGGCCCGCGCTGCGCGTATGGTCTGATCCATCAACGCATCGTTGACACGGCCAAAGCGCGCGATCTCGTAAGCACCCCGCACAAAGGCTTTGACCACGCGCACACCGGCAAGGTTTTCCTGCATCACCGTGTTCAGATCGTCAAGTTTTTGCTGCACTTTGCTGAACATCGGGTAGGCTTTGCTGATCATCCACACCAATAACGCTGTGATCGGCGGTATCAACGCGAGCACCAGGATTGCCAGCCGCGGGCTGGTGAAGATCACCATGACCAGACTGCCGAGCAACAATAGCGGCGAGCGCACCATGATCCGCAGCATCATCGATATCATCTCCTGCACCTGGACCACATCGTTGGTCAAACGGGTCACAAGTTGCCCGGTTTCAAGCTCGTCTAAATTGCCAAACGAGAGCGATTGCACCTTGCGGAAAAGGGCGTCGCGGAGATCGGTGCCGAAACCCGTCGAGGCCAGTATGGAGAAGACGGTGCAGCCGATCCCGCCTACCGCGCCGAGTAGCGCAAAGCCGATCATCCACAATCCAGTCGTGATGACGACCTGCATATTGAGCTGGGTCAACCCTTCATCCACGATGCGCTGGATCATGCGCGGCTGCATCAGGTCCATCACCACTTCCAGGATCATCAATAATGGAGCCAAAGTTGCCCAGAGCCAATAAGGCTTCAGAAATTTCATTAACGCTTTGATTGACTTCATAAATCTTTATACCTTTCCTTAAATCCAGAGACGTCCTGCTTCAACGTTTTATTTTGCCGTCTCACTATTTCTACTTCTTATCTACCATTCGAGCTTGCCGTCTCCGGCGCGCAGCAGGTTATCGCGCATTTGCAGGAAGAATCGGCGCAGCAATACCTGCTCTTCAAGGGTGAAATCGGCGAAGGTCTCATCCTCAAGCTGCTGAAAGATCTGATTGACGTTCTCTTTGATATCACGTCCGGCGTCGGTAAGGCAGACGCGCGAGACACGTTGGTCGTCAGGATCGTTTCGCCGCTCGACGAACCCCGTTTTTTCCATCCGCTGGACCATTTTCGTGACGGTTGCCGCCCGAATGTGCAGCCGGCGGGCCAATTCCTTGTGGGTTTGTCCATCCTGAGCCCATAACTCGAAGAGCAGCGGCGGTTGTCCGTGGTACAACCGCAATTCGTCAAACAAAGTGTGTACCCGGCGCTGGTGCAGTTTGCAAACCTGGGCCAGCAAGAAATCCAGCGATTCCGATCCATCCGCATGTGACATAAAAACTCCCTTCAGAAATTACTTAGACGGCTAATAGTTAGCCGACTAAACTATATCCGAAATCATACCTTTGTCAAGAGGGATCTTCAAAACCAAACCTCCAAGATGCGCTCTGACATACAAAGCGTGAAACCGCAGTGGTTTCACGCTTTGTGTATGACCCAGACCGGCGTCAGCCAGAAATCTCGAACTCTAACAGCCTGTCGCCACCCTGCCGAGGGACAACGGCATCCCGCACTGGTGCGGACGTATCCCTCAAACCACCCAGGTTGGGGACTCCCCACGACTCCCTTGAAGGTGACTCTTTTTATTGCGCCCAGGCTAACGCCCAGGCCGGCAGCCACAGCGTCCCCACCTCCATAAAGGACAGAACACTCGAAGCCACGAAAATCAGCACGCCGATGGCGATGAGCGCCTTATCGGCACGGGCATAGGAAAGCTGGTGGACCCACGTGCGCGGCCCCACGCCAAAGGCACGCAAATCCATCGCGTCGATGATATCCTCGGCGCCGACGATAGCGTTGATCGTCACCGGCACCAGCAGCGGCGCCAGCTTGCGGATCTGGGCGAAGATGCCGCCGGAGAGTTTCTCGACCTCATACCCGCGTGCGCGCTGGGCGTCCATCGTCATCGTGAAGTCGCGGCCCAGCGTGGGCACGAAGCGAAAGGCCAGATCCATCGCATAAGCGAACTTGTCCGGCAGCCCCATTCCGTGGAAGGTGACGCCGTAAAGACTGGGGTCTACCGTGTAAGGAATCGTCATCGCCATCACGGTAATCGCATACATCCGCACAAGCTGGCTGATGGCGAAAATGATCTTTTCGACCGTCATGTTCACAGAAATTTGCCACTTGACGATGGGGAGGGAGAGAGGCCCCAGTTGCCGTATGAGATGTTCCTCATGGTAAGCATCTTGAACGCCGCCTCTTCCGGTAAAGAACGTCAGAATGGTCATGAGGAGAATGATAATGCTGATCAAAATCCACGCCCGACGTGTTTCGTGCCAGGTGAGCCTCGCCAACAGGAATTGAAGGACAGCGACACCCAGAAAAACTAACAGAATTCGCAAGTCCCAAAACTGGATGATGGAGAACAGCATGGCCAGCATAAAGATAATCCGCGCCCGTGGGTCCAGGCGCTGGATGAGGGTGTCCCGTTCACGATAACGCCAGGCAATCAGCATTATATTCCTCTTGTTTCCCCTGTAGGGCGTCTTTTAGAAGTAACTCCCCATCACCGGCCAATGCGGCCCTGGATAGCTTGGTAAGCGGCCAACAAAATCGGCGTGAGAATCATCGAGTTGAGGATGTTGGGGCCGGCGGCGGGTGCAAATTCACCAATGATGGCCGTAGCGAGGCTGTAGCCGTTGACCCAGATATCGGCGAGGGAGGCAAAACCCAGGCCGATAACAATGCCCAACGTGCCCCACAGATTCACCGCTGCCAGGTCCACGCTGTGGCGTTCCAGCAGATACCGTCCGGCGATCACGACCACAGCGCCGATGGCGAAAGCCCACCCCCAGAAGGAAAAGTCCTCGATTTCACCGGTCCACGGACCGACCACATGCGGGTTGATGAAAATGAATGCGATAGCAATAACCAACAGCACACCGACCAAAATCGTCAAGAAGTTGAGACTACTACTTTGTCAAGGCTGATTTGATGGGTGGGGGTGATGTGGTATCCTGCTTCCCAA
>DAOOGN010000113.1:0-10189 GCA_035415725.1 Anaerolineae bacterium
TTCGTCGTCACGCTCTGCCCGCAGCGCATCATCCTCGGCGGCGGCGTGATGCAGCAGGCGCACCTCTTCCCGCTGGTGCGGCGCGAGGTGCAGACCTTGCTCAACGGCTACGTCCGCGTGCCCGAAATCCTGCACGACATCGACGCCTACATCGTCCCGCCGGGCCTGGGCAACCGCGCCGGCGTCCTCGGTGCTATCGCGTTGGCCATGCGGGCCATCGCATAGGTTTTTGACCGCGAATCGCGCTCATCTACGCGAATCTCTGAAAAAATTCGAGCTGTGCCATTGATTTCACATTCTGCCAGCAGATTAAACAAATTGAGCAGATTCTGAGATTAATCTGCTGAATCTGCTCAATTGGCTGACAAAAAAGTGTTGTTCACTCCATCACATCGGCTGGTAGTGGTGCGTCTTATCGGCGTCTTCCTTGAGCGCCCGCTGTTCCGCTTCCAGCCGACGGCTCGCGCGCTGCAACTGCCAGATGATGAACCGCACTCGCTGTGTCATCGCCGTGCCGATATTCCAGAGCAAGCGTGTCCCCAGCACTGCGTCATCCTCGCACAAGGCCAGCAGCCGGTCGCGGTCGAAGGCCAGCACCGTCGCGCCCGACTTTCCGGCGATCAGATCGGCGCTGCGACCACCCTGGTCGAACATGGCGTACTCGCCGGTCATCGCGCCGGGACGCAGATGGGTCACAAGCTGCTTGTGATCCGGTGAGCCTACCCCCGGCCCATCGGGATCGCTCCACACCTCGACCGTCCCGTTGTAGACAACGTATAGCTCACTGCCCGGCTCACTCATGCCCGCAATCGTCTCGCCCGGTGCATAAGAGCGCAAAACGGCTTGCGCCGCCAGGCGGATACGCTGCGCCAGATTCAAATGATTCGCCACGTCAGAATGGGCCAGGAATTGGGCGATGTCGCGGATTTGCACCAGCGCCTTATCATCCACCGGCGCGTTGATCTTGTCACTGGAAAGCGGCAAGCCGAGGTAGGCAGCAACAAGACGGCGCGTCGCCTGCGGAGCCTCAAATTGCGGCCAGTGCCCCGCCTTCGGTAAAATGCGCAGATCGGCGGCGGGCCATTCGTCGGCGATGACGCCCGCATCGCGCAGTGGTACGGTGTTGTCCTCCGCCCCCCAAATCACCAGCGCGGGCGATTCTACTTTGGAAAGTTGCCCACTCAAGTTGTTATCGCGCATCGCAAAGTAGCACTCAGCGCGGACCTTGCCCTGTCCAGGACGACGCGCATCCTCGCGCAAGCGCCGGTAATCGTCCGCCGTGATACCGGTGCGTTCGGCAAAAGAGGCCGGGCGCATGATGCGGTCGCTCAGGCCGACGATACCGCGCTCCACAAAGGAAACGATCAAACTGCCCAGGCCAAAGCGTTCCAGCAGCGTGATCGGCGAGACGACAGCGTTGATATAACGCGACAACTTACCCGTGATCGTCGGGCCGAGCAGCACCATGCGTTCCACCAACACAGGATGACGCAGCGCCATCGTCACGCTCGTCATCCCCCCCATCGAATGACCAACCAAAACAGCCGGTCCGTCGCTGACTTGCGCGATCAACTCCGCCAAAAGATCTGCGTACTGCGGGATTGTCGTACGCTCCGGCAGGCGCGGCGACTGCCCGTACCCCGGCAAATCCACCGCCAGGACGCGAAAACGCTGAGCCAGCAGCCCAATCAACGGGGACATTGCGTACCACGAACTGGACCAGCCATGGATCAATAGCGCCACCTGCCGGCCGGGGGCCCCCTCTTCGATCACATGAATGTCCTGTCCGTTGATGTTGTAGATGGGCACAGCTTCCCCCGCATGTTCCTACTCAACGCACTCTGAAATTTTCTCTGCTGTCAGATGAAATCTGTAGGTCTCAATCTGACGCTTTGAGCACCACCGGATGCCCGTGCACTTTCCAGTGCTTCATTTTATGCAACACCTGGGTAGCGTGCCGCTCGGCGACATCGACAAATGTTTGTTGCGGTTGAATGTCAATCGCGCCAATGGCGCGGCCGGGGATGCCGGTCTCGCCGGCAATCGCGCCGACGATGTCACGCGGGCGAATGCCCTGCGCTTCGCCAATGTTGAGCCAGAGCCGCACCATCCCTGGTTCACGCTCGCCCCGGCGTCGATGCATGGGCCGGGGAGGGCGCTCAGGCCTCTCTATGAACTTCGCGTGATGCTGTGGGCGCTCATGGATTTCCTGAATCTCCTCGATCGGGCGTTGCTGTTCTTGTGCGCGCGCCAGGCGGATCGCTGCTGCCGCAATGTCTTCCGCCATGTGGCCGGCGGCAAGCATCCTGGCGACCAAAGCACGCTCGCCGGATAGGTCGCCTTCCAGTTGTCCATCCATCTGCTGCAAGAACTGGGCGTCGCGGCGCGCCAGGATGTCGGCGGCGGTGGGAAGTGGCGCACGGCTGATCGGCTGCATCGTATACGCCTCAATCTCCTGCAGGCGACGTTTCTCGCGGGGTGTGACCAGCATGATGGCAATGCCGCTCTTGCCAGCTCGACCAGTGCGACCGATGCGGTGGACATAAATCTCCGGGTCGAAGGGCAGGTCATAGTTGATGACGTGCGACACTCCCTCGATATCCAGCCCACGCGCCGCCACGTCCGTCGCCACCAGCACCGTGATTTGCCCACGGCGGAAGCGGTTCATCACCGTCTCCCGCGCCGGCTGACTGAGATCGCCATGCAGAGCTTCGGCCTGAATGCCGCGGGCAAAAAGCGCCTCCGCCAGCTCCGCCGCACGGACTTTGGTGCGGGTGAAGATCAACACGCTGGTCATGGCCTCCATCTCCAAAAGGCGGGTCAGCGCCGCCAGCTTGTCTTCCTCGTTGACCACGTAATAACGCTGCTCCGTCTCGGCAACGGTCAGGCGCTGGGGATTGATAGTGATCGCCTCCGGCGCGGACATGTAACGGTCGGCCAACTGCCGGATCGGCTCCGGCAAGGTGGCGGAGAAGAGCGCCGTCTGCCGTGTCGATGGTGTCTCACTCAAGATGGCTTCGATATCTTCGATGAAACCCATGCTCAACATCTCATCGGCCTCGTCGAGGACGAGATAGCGCACGCCGCTCAAATCGAGCACGCCTTTGTGAATCAAATCCAGCATCCGTCCCGGCGTGCCGATGACAATATCAACACCGCGCTGCAACCGGCTGATCTGATGGGTGTACGATTGTCCCCCATAGACGGCCAACACCCGCACGCCGCGATGACGGCCATATTCATAGATAGCCTGCGCCACCTGCATCGCCAGTTCACGGGTCGGAGCCACGACCAATCCTTGCACATGGGCTCGTTCGCCGTCAATGTCCAGCCCGTGCAGCATCGGCAAGGCGAAGGCGGCCGTCTTGCCGGTTCCGGTCTGCGCCTGACCGAGCACATCGCGCCCGCTCATCAAAGCCGGAATCGCCCGTTCTTGAATGGGCGTCGGGCTTTCGTATCCCAACTCATCCACTGCCTGCATCAACGCCGGATGCAGGGCAAACATCTCAAACTCTGTTGTCATAAAACTCCCTCAGAAATAGTCCAATAGTCCTTAGTCTAGTAGTCATAGAGTCAATCTTCCTTGCAGAAAAAGAGGGCCTGCCGGTACCGGCAAGGCCCTGCTAGACCGTGCACATATAAAAAAAGCGCTCTATGGCACTGACCAAAATTGTACCACAGAAGACCGAATTCACAACATAGGATTGGTCATGACGCTTTCAGGCGTCCCTTGCGGCTGAAGTTGCCACTACAAACGGAAATTTGCGCCAGCCCTATTTTTGGAATAAATTAAGCCGATTGAGCAGATTTTCTGTTTATCAGTAACAAAAATCTGCTTCATCTGCTAAATCTGCTGACAGAAACAGACTACCGCAGCGGCACTTTCCCCGCCGCCTGCCGTTCCTTGATGACGGTCGCCGCGATGCCTTCCGGCACGACAGCATAACGCTTGAATTCAAGGGTGAACGTCCCACGCCCCTGCGTCATACTGCGCAGAGCCGTGGCGTAGCCCCGCGCTTCGGCCAGCGGGACCTCGCCGTCCACGTTGCGCAGCAGTCCGCGCACACGCACTGCATGGACGACGCCGCGTCGCCGCCCGATGTCGGCCACGATGGCGCCCACATACTCCTCCGCGACGTTGATGTCAATGTGCATGATCGGCTCGAGCAAGGCCGGGGCAGCGGCATGCACCACCTGGCGCGCCGCTATCCCCCCGACGACCTCGAAGTCTATCGCTGCCGAATCGACCTCGTGATAACGCCCGTCCAACAACGTCACCTTGACGCCGACGACGGGGTATCCGGCAATCACGCCCTGTTGCAAGGCGCGGCGCACGCCCAGTTCCGTCGGACGCCAGAAATCGCGCGGCAGTTCGGCAGGCGGCGCAGCATGGACAAATCCTATCCCCTGCTCATCGGCTTCCTCGCCCTCGGCCAACGGCTCGATGCCGAGGACAATTTCAGCATAGTGCCCGTGTCCACCGGATTGTTTTTTGTATGTCGTCGTGACTTCGGTACGCTTCTGCACCGTCTCACGATAGGAGACCTGCGGCGCACTGACCTGAGGGACAATGCCGAATTCCGTGCGCAGCCGATCCACGGAGACGTCCAGGTGCAATTCGCCCATTCCGGCCAAGGTCAGCTCGCCCGTCTCGGCGTCGAAGTTCTGGATCAACGTCGGGTCTTCGTCGCACAAATGGGTCACTGCCTGGTGCAGTTTCTCGCGCTCTTTGCTGGACGGCGGCGTCAACGCCACGGCAATGACCGGCGTGGGGAAATGAATCCCTTCCAGCACAATGGGATGCGCCGGATCACACAGCGTGTCGCCGGTGACAGCCGATTTGATCCCCACCAGCGCCACCACGTCGCCGGCAGCCATGCTTTCCACCTGCTCACGGTGATTGGCGTGCATCCGGTAGATGCGTCCCACGCGCTCGGATTGCCCGATACGCGGATTGTAGATCAACTCTCCGGCGTTCATCTGCCCGGAGAAGACGCGCACCCAGGTCAGATGCCCGACATGCGGGTCGGTGACGATTTTGAATGCCGAAGCGCAAAAGGGAACGTCAAAAGCATCCTGCCGCTCGATGATTTCGTCGTCGTGGGCAGGATCATGGCCCAGCACCGGCGGCATGTCCACTGGCGCAGGCAGATAATCCACAATGGCATCGAGCAACGGCTGTACGGCGATGCGGTTGCGCGAAGCGCCACACAGCACCGGCACGATTTGCCCCGCTATGACAGCCTTGCGCAAGGCCGTGCGCAGCGTCTCCATGTCGACAGGCAGGCCCTCCAGACGTTGCTCCAGCAAGACGTCATCAGTTTCACAGATGGCATCGAACAACGCCTCGCGCGCTTTATCAACCGACGCGACCATATCCGCCGGTACAGGCACGGGGTCAGGATCGTCGTTCCCGTCACGCCAGACCAGCGCCTGCTCGCTGAACAAATCGACCACGCCGACGAAGTCGCTCTCAATGCCGATGGGCAATTCCACAGGCACGGCGTTGGGCGTCAGTCGCTCGCGGATTTCATCCAGCACGCGGTAAAAATCTGCACCCACGCGATCCAGTTTGTTGACGAAGATCAAACGCGCCAGTTTCTCACGGTTGGCATGTAGCCACACCGCCTCGGTCTGCGGCTCCACCCCGCCGACGCCGCACACGATCATCACCGCCCCATCGATGACGCGAATCGAGCGCACCACCTCGGCGGTGAAGTCGATATGCCCCGGCGTGTCAATCAGGTTGATGCGGTGTCCGTGCCAATGGCAGGCGGTCGCGGCGGACATGATGGTGATGCCACGCTCGCGCTCCTGCTGCAAAAAGTCCATCTGCGTGTCGCCGTCGTCGATACTGCCGGCGCGGTGAATCCGCCCTGTATAGTACAAAATTGACTCGGACGTCGTCGTCTTTCCCGCATCCACATGGGCAAAAATGCCGATGATGCGGACATTTTTTAGCGGTGCTTCCCTCTTTTTTTCCATGCTCTTCCTTGACCCTCTCCCGGCAACAATCAGCGGCCAGCTTATGCTAACGCTGACCGCTGCGTTCCTTCATCCCCTGGCGATATTCCCGCCAGCATGAAAACGTCTCGTGATGAACACGAGGCCCTGTACGCATACAAAACGCTACTGTTCAGATTCAGTAGCTCTCATTGTGCCCGGTTTGGATCGTCAGATCCAGACCGAAACGGGGATCTGACGATCCCCGCGGAGCAATTTGTGATCTACTGAGATTTACAATGAGCCAATTATAACACACGAGCGATGCCCGTCAAGTTTCACCCACGTCGTCACGACCGTATGCAAGCGGTAACGACTTGAGCTGTTGGTGGGGAAAGCAACTGCTACTCACGCCACTAGGCCGAAGGCAAGCAGCCATCTATACTGCCATGGCACGGAAATCCAGGCCGTTTCTGAGTCGGTGGTTGAACAGTTGCAATGAAGGATGGTAATCGTGGAAAGTATCTCAAGGGTGATGGCGCAGCCCGTCTAGCAAAATATGGATACTGTCACCAGAGACCCGCGCCCAATCCGTGCCCTCCGGATCAAGCAACCCTTGCAGGATCAATCCCGTTCCCAGGGAGACAATGGCCTGGGCCGCGGCGTGGGTGTCGATGGTGGACCTGACCGAGCCTTCAGCAATTCCAGCGGCAATCATCGCCTCAAAGAGGGTGTGATAATGACGATAGTGCCCCACGGTGACTGCCCAGGCCTCAGGATCGCGGGCCGCCTGCATCCAAAACGCGAGGAAAATCGGCAGTCGCCCCCTGCCGACCTGGAATACCTGCTGCACCATTCCAGAGATCGTGACCAGCGCCGCCAGTACGTCCGGCGCATTCTGCCGCGCCAGGGCGATCTGGGTATCCAAGCCCTCCAACCAACGACTGAGCAATTCGAGGAATATCGCCTGCTTGGTGGAAAAGTGATGGTAGAAAGCGCCCTTGCTCACCCCCGCGCGGTGACAAATTTCCGCGACGCTGGCGCCATCATAACCCGACTCCGAAAAACATGCTTCTGCCGCCTCGAGAAGCTGCGCGCGGGTTTCCTCGCTACGTTGTTGTGTACGCATAAGTCCTGCCTTTCACCCCAATGCCTTTCAATAAGCACTCTGACGTTAGCATGAATCTTCAAGATTGTCAATGTAATTTGGATTTTTTTGACTTCATAGCCATATACGCTTATACTTAGAATGTACGTAACTATTCAGCCACCCTGGTCTATTTACAAAGTATTTTATACGAGGAGAGTAACCATGACATTTCGTATGCGTTGGCCTACAGAATACGGGACGATTACTCAGCAGTTCGGTGCAAATCCGCAGATCTACAGCAAATTCGGTCTGCCCGGTCACGAAGGCATCGATTTCATGGCGCCACAAGGCAGTGAAATCTACGCTGTCGCCGACGGATTCGTGAGCGATGTGCGACTCGACGGCAGTGTCGACCCCATCGGCAAGCCGTATGGCAACCAGGTCCGCATCCAACACGATGACGGATTCGAGTCCATCTACGCGCACCTGGCGCAGGCGGTCGTCACACGGGGGCAATTTGTGAAGGCGAAGCAACTCATCGGCCTGGCCGACAATACCGGCAACTCGGATGGCTCCCATCTCCATCTGAGCCTGAAAAAGCAGGGCGCAACTGCCGCCGGTCAAACCAACTACCCGCATGATCTCATCAACCCCACGCCGTACCTGGAGCCGTTCTCCGGCGGCGGGGGAACGTCACCACAGCCGCCGGCCACGACCACGATCAACGTTCAAGTCAACAGCCCCGACGTCGGTTTTCTCAACGTGCGGCAAGCGCCCTACGTCGGCGCTCCGGTGATCGACATGGCCCCACACAACGCTATCCTCGGCGCACTCGAAGAAGCCGCGGTGGCCCGCAGCAAGGTGGGGAAGATGGATCAGTGGCTCTGGGTGCGCTTGTCCAACGGCAAGGTCGGCTATGTGGCGGCCTGGTATCTCCAATTCCCGCCGCCTCCGCCGCCGGCAGAACCGGCGACAGTCGTGTTCGTCGTCGTCGATAGTCCCGACGAGCCACTCAAGCTGCGCCAGGGGCCGGGCGTGGGGTACGCACAGATAGCTTTGATGCCCCATGGCACCGTGCTCAAGACGCTTGAAAAAGAAGCCGTCGTCAAGCAAAAAGTGGGCCAGATGAATCAGTGGCTCAACGTCCAGACACCCGCCGGGTTAACCGGCTATACCGCCGCGTGGTATGTGAAGTTGCAGGAAGGCGGCAGCCAGCCCATCATTCCCAAACCGGAAGAGGGAACCCCAACCGGCTATGTCGTCGTCGAAAGCCCGGAGCTCGGGCTGAAAGTCCGCGAAGGACCGAGCGTGGCAACCAGGCAGGTCTGGTGGGTGCCGCACAAGACGGTTCTGGAGTCGCTGGAAGATGCGGCGACGACGGGCAGCAAAGTCGGCCAGATGGACCAGTGGATCAAAGTCCGCACGCCGGCGCGCTACGAAGGATACGTCGCCGCATGGTACGTCCGCTATCCCACCCAGGAAGATGAGCGCCAGGCCGCTGGTGCGGTCAACGTGCCGACCGGCGTCTCACCCTACATCTTCGGCATCCACGCGGTCGACATCACGGATGATCCCCACACGAAGGGCGCCATTCGCAGCCTGTATCAGGGTCAGGGTAAGAAGGGGTGGATTCTCTTCACGCAGCTCTGCGGCAAAACCGCGACCGCTATCCAGCCCAACGACGACATCCGCGCCTTTTTCTGGGAATGGGCCAGCCAGGGTTACGGGGTCATCGTCCGCCTCAACTACGGCTATGAACCCGGCGGAACACTGCCGGAAGCGAAATACTACGACGCCTTCGCCGCGGCCGCCGCCCGCTGGGTGGAGCTGTTCCTCAAACGCACCGACGTGCCCGCCGACGACTATACCTGGACCATCCAGATCGGCAACGAACAGAACAATCCGCGCGAGCATCCGGGCGGCTTCGACCATCCCACCGAACACATCACGCCGGAGCGCTATGCCGAGGCTTTCAACAAAACCTATGCCAGGATCAAGGCTGTCTTGCCCAACGCTATCGTCTGCCCCGGTGCGCTAGACCCTTACAACTACATGCCGTGGAAGGCGCAGAACAACGCTCAATGGCGTCCGCTGGACTACTACGACACGATGCTGGCGAACATCCAGGCACTCGACGGCATCATCCTGCACGCCTACACGCACGGGCCGAACCTTAGCGCCGTCACCAGCCTCAAGCGGTTCGGGGAAGGGACGGGCCCGCTATGGGATCACTACTACGATTTCCAGATTTACCGGCTGTTTATGGAGCGCATCCCGGCGCAGTGGCGCGATGTGCCGGCCTACATCACGGAGATGAACCACATTCACCGTCCCGCCGGCGAGCAAGACCAGGGCTGGGTCAGCCAGAACACCGGATGGGTGCGCGAGGTCTACAAGGAAATCGACCGCTGGAATAAGACGCCTTACGCACAACAAATCCGCTGCGGTTTGCTCTATCGCTGGACAGGCGATCAATGGGCCATTGACAATAAGCCGGGCGTGCTGGATGATTTCAAGATGGCGTTAGCCAACGACTATCGCTGGCGGACGGCTGAAGCCGGAGCCTTCGCTTTTGCCGCCGGCGCCGGCAAAGCGGTCAAACCGCAGCGCGCCCAACCCTTGGAAGAGCGCGTGCTGGTTCGTCCCGACGATCTCACCCGTATTTGGGGCATCGGTGAAAAAAGCGAAAAAGTTCTCCATGCTGCCGGCATCCTGATCTTCGAGCAACTGGCACGTTTGACGCCGGAGAAGCTCAGAGCGTTGGTAGGGGAAAGCGGTCTGCAAGCGCGCCATCTCTCCACGTGGCCTGAACAGGCGCGCATGATCGTCAAAGGGCAGACAGCGGCCTTGCATGACCTTCAGACGAAGTTAGGCAAGAAGACTCCACTGTAAACATCGCCACACACCACACACACCAGGCCCCCTGCGCAAAAGCACGCGCAGGGGGCGCATTTTTAGGCGGGGGCCAAAGCCAGATGAGGTGCTGATTTTACCGCCGGGTTCGCCGCAGGCACGGTTATCTACCCTGTCGCGGTATGCACAGGCGGTTGGGGCTAATCTGCATATTCGTCTGGCTCAAAGTTAGGCTATACTCCGACTCAGCCGCCCACTGATGAATGCCGTTGTCAAGGGGGAGAACCTTAAAATGCTCCAATT
>DAOOGN010000114.1:0-10130 GCA_035415725.1 Anaerolineae bacterium
GGCATAGGGAATAAGTGGCTTCGTCAGGTTTACGAGCCTGAATAGATACGTTTTTTCGACTGAATCAGGAGAAGACTATGCCACGACGACGTAAACCCAACATTCTGCTAATCGGCATCGACTCGCTGCGCGCGGATCATATGAGCTGCTACGGCTATCCCAAGCTGACGACGCCGCACATCGATCGCTTCGCGCAGGGAGGCACACTCTTCGAGCGCACGTACAGCGCCTACATTCCCACGACCAGCGGCTACGGCTCGATGCTCACCGGGATGGATGTGTTCAACACGCAAATGATCGCGCTGCGCCACAAAGGGCCGCTGCGCCCGGAGGTGGCGACGCTGGCGGAAATCGTCAAAGAACAGGGATATAACACCACCTGCGTCGGCTTCCGGGGGAATCCGGCGGCGCGCGGTTTCGACACGTACCTCGATTATGCCGGTTGGGGCAGTTGGAACGAGGGCCGCAGTCCCAAAGCCGACAATCTCAATGCGGTCACCATCCCCGAACTGAACCGGCTGGCGAAAGAGAAGGCACCGTTCTTCCTCTTCCTGCGCCACATGGACCCGCACGCGCCCTACCTGCCACCCGCACCCTTCGAGCGGATGTTCTACCACGGCAACGAGTGCAATCCACGCAACCATTCGATGGACCCGGTGATGGCGTTCAAGCCGTTCCGCGACTTCTTCGCCACGTGGATGCCGCCGGGCATCCGCGATAAGGATTATGTCATCGCCCAATACGACGGCGCAGTCGCCTATATGGACGCCGCCATCCAGACGATTCTGAACGCGGTGGAGACGTTGGATCTGCTCGATAACACCATCGTCGTGATCAACTCCGACCACGGCGAGACGCTCTACGACCACGAGTGCTACTTCGATCACCACGGTCTGTACGACCAGACACTCCACGTGCCGCTGATCCTCCACTACCCGCGCGCCATCCCCGCCGGCAAGCGCGTGAGCGGCTTCAACCGCCACCAGGAGCTGGTTCCCACCCTGCTGGAACTCGCCGGTATCGAAAGTGACATCGCGTTCGACGGCCAGAGCCTGATGCGGCTGGTGGACGGTTCGGTGGCCTCCTACGACTGCGAGTTCTACATCACCGAATGTACGTGGATGCGCAAGCACGGCTGGCGCACACCGGAATGGAAGCTCATCGTGGCATTGGAGCCGGACTTTCACTTCAAGCCAGAGATCGAGCTGTACAACCTGGTCGAAGACCCCGGCGAGAACAACAACGTCGCCGAGACCGAACCGGAGGTCGTCGCCATGCTCCGCGCGCGCATGGATGCCTGGATCGCCAAGCGCGAAGCCGAGACCGGCCTGCCCAACCCCATCCACCACCAGGGCGACTGGCACGGGTACGAAGGCGTCGGCGCGTTCACCAGTTCGCAGCAGGCGTATGACACGCTGCACATCGGCGATCCCACGCAGGCGGCGAAGTTGCAGGCGGGAGAGAAGAAGTAGGAAGTAGGAAGTAAGGAGTATGGAGTATGGAATATGGAGTATGGAATATGGAGTATGTAGGGAGCCCTTACTCCCTACTCCACATCGAAAATCAAGGAGTGAGACTGTGTCAAAACTACACGTCGCTATCGTCGGATTGGGCAACATCGGGAACACGCACGCGCGGGTGTACCAACAGCGCGCTGACGTGAAGCTGGTCGCGGTGTGCGACATCATCAAGGAACGGGCGGATAAGGCAGCGGCGGCTTACGGCTGCCCGGCGTTCTACTCTGTGCAAGACATGCTGAAGAGCGGCATTAAAATCGACGCCGCCAGCATGTGCACCGCCGGCAAGGAGAACGGCGGCGATCACTATCAGCCCACGATAGAACTGTTGGAAGCCGGCATCCCCACCCTGGGTGAGAAACCGATCTCGAACGAGATTGACAAGGCCGAGGCAATGGTCGCACTGGCGAAGAAGAAAAACCTGCGCTACGGCATCAACCTCAACCACCGCTTCACACCCGCCGCGCTGCGCGCCAAAGAGTGGGTTACGTCGGGACGGCTGGGCGAGATCAACATCATCAACATGACGATGTGGATCAACAACCCGAACGAGTCATCGCCGTGGTTTCACATCCGCGCGCTGCATCCCCACTCGCTAGACGTGATGCGCTATTTCGGCGGCGACGTGGAGAAGGTACAGGCGTTCTTCAAACGCGGCCCGCGTGCCGACGGTCCGGGCGGGCGCCGCGTCTGCTGGTCGAATGTACAGGTGAACTTGCTCTTCAAGAACGGCATCATCGGCCACCTCACCGGCAGCTACGACGCCGGCGGCAGCTACGGGCTGGAAACGCTCGAAGTCGTCGGTTCAGAAGCGCGCTTCGTACTGCTCGACGCCTGCGAGCACCTGACGTTCTACCCGCGCTTCAGCCGCCAGACCGAGACCTACGACTACATCGGCGGGATGATGAACTTCAACGAAACCTTCGGCAGCCGCATCGGCGTGTGGGTGGAACAGAACGTCGCGTCGGTCGCGCCAGAAGAGATTGACGCTTCCGGCGCGGATGCCCTCCACGTCCAACGCATCATTGAAGCGATCATCACCTCGTGGGAAACGGGGCAGATCATCACATTGTAACGTGACAACGTTCCAACGTTGTAATGCTTACCTTCATCACCCACAGACGTATTCAACGAGGCATTTATGACGATGATCACCATCATCGGGCGGGGGCACTCCGGCACACGCGCGATGTCACACACGCTTTCGGCGAGCGGCGTCTTCATGGGCCAGCCGCTCAACGTCTCTGGCGACCTGCTGCCGCCGCAGACGATGTACGACGCCTGCCGCGTCTTCGCCCGCTACGTCGATTGGCAGGGCGATCTCTCGTGGAGTTGGGAGCGGGCGCTGGCGGTGAAGATTCCCGATGAGTTCAAATTCCTCATCCACACCTACCTGACTACCGTGCGGCTGCACAACGGCGAGCACAAAGGCTGGAAAATTCCGGAAACGACGCTGGTTTTCCCGTGGATTATGCGCATGTTCCCGGACATCAAGTACATCTTCTGGATCCGCGACCCGCGCGACAGCATCATCGGGCGGCACCTCACCGATGACCTGCACGACTTCGGCATCGACTATCCGCCCACCGAGGACGAGCGGCTGCGGCGCGCCATCTCGTGGAAGTATCAGTACGACTTGGTGCGAGCGATACCCAAGCCCAAATACTGGATCGAAGTGCGCCTGGAGGACTTCGTGTTGCGCCAGGACGAAACGCTGGCGCGACTGGAGGATTTCCTGGGCATCCCGCTGGCGAAAATCCCGGTCAATCCGGAGGTCATCGGGCGGTGGAAGACGGACGAGAAACCACACGACTTCGACTTCTTCGCGCCGGCCATGGCACAGTATGGTTATGCAAGCGCGGAACAGGGGTAAGTCTAGGGGGAGCAAAGTTCAATGGGTTATCCCCACGTCATCAAAAGTCATGCTATACTGTAGGAAACGATCTGGGAGGTATACAATGCAAACAGCAACACAGAGAATGTCCACTGGCGTGCTTTACTCGATTGTGCGGCGGGCGCGATTGGCTGGGGTGTCACGACGGCCTTTGACGTTGACCCTGTCTCCAGAGGAAAGCACAGCATTAGCGGATGTTCTGACGACAATTCTCGAGGATGATCAATCCTGGTATTGGACCGAAGCCTGGCAAGCAGGCGAACAAGCAGCCGAAGACGATATCGCAGCAGGTAAAGGGAAGGACTTCGAGACTATGGAAGCCTTCCTAGAAGACCTGGGACTGGATATAGCTGAATTGAGGGCGGCATGAAGTATCGTCCGGCTGCCGTTCTTCAAAAGGGCGTTTGCGCAGTTACCTCACGATATTCAACTCAAAGCCGGAAAGGCATTTCTACTGTTTCACGAAGACCCACACCACCCATCTTTGCATATCAAACGTATGCGCGGCATGCCGGGCGTGTGGGAAGGTCGAGTAGATATTCACTACCGCTTTACGTTTCATTACGAGGGTGACACCGTCGTTTTCCGCAATATCGGCCCCCACGATATATTGGACCAAAACCCATAGCAGATCGGTTCTCGACCATGGCATCTGTGTCCATTCGAGAGCCGAGGAACGCAGACAAATCGCGCAGATTCGCCTGGATCAGATCGAGCAGTTCAGCAAAAAAGGTAAATCATCACATATCACATCAACTAAAGGAGCAAACACTATGTTACGAGTCTGCGTCATCGGCATGGGGCCGATCGGCAATCGCCATGCCACCCTCTACAAGGAAGACCCACTCGCCGAATTGGTCGGCGTATGCGACATCAACCCAGAACGCGCGGATGCAGCCGCAGCGCGGTTGGGCGTCCCCGCGTTCTACGACACGCCGACGATGCTGGCGGCGCTCGCGCCCGACCTATGCAGCGTCACCACGGGCGGCTACGAGTATTCGAGCGATCACTATCTGCCCACGATGCAGGCGCTCGAAGCGGGTTGTCACGTCCTTGGCGAGAAGCCCATCAGCAACGAGATCGAGAAGGGCAAAGCGATGGTGGCGACGGCGCGGAGGATGGGCGTGTGCTACGCCATCAACCTCAACCACCGCTTCACGCCGGCCGCGTACCTGGCGAAGCAATGGCAAAACGAGGGTCGCCTCGGGCATCTGCTGTTCATCAACATGGCGCTGTGGATCAAGAACCCGGCGGAAAGCTCACCCTACTATATGATCAAGGCGCTCAATCCCCATTCGGTAGACATCATGCGCTACTTCGGCGGCGACATCGAGGCCGTGCAGTGCTTCGGCACGACGGCGCCGGGGCGCAAGATCATCACCACGGCGCACTTCAGTATGCGCTTCAAGAACGGCGCGGTTGGCGGCCTGACCGCCTCCTACGACATCGAGCGCGGGCATCCGATGGAACGCTGCGAGGTCGCCGGGACCAAGGGGCGCTTCGTTATCGAGGATATGTGGCGCGAGGCCACGCTCTACCCGGCAGACGACTATGTAAAGCGGGTCTATACCAACCCCGTCTTCGGCGGGATGCGCGACTTCGAGGACACTTTCCGCAACCGCATCCACAAGTTCCTCGAAGAAGTGACGGCCGGCGTCCCACCTGACCAAATCGACGGTTCCGGCGCCGACGGCCTCGCGGCGCAGAAAGTCCTGCACGCGGCGATTGAGTCATTGCAGACGGAATCGGTCGTTTATGTCAAGTAGATGGTAGACAGTATACGGTAGACGGAGGTTCTTTCCCCCTGTCTACCTCAGCCCAAAATCTACAGGAGAAAAGCAGCATGAAACTCGGTGCAAATTCGGTGTTATTCGGCGCGTTCGATCTGGAGACGGCCTTCAAGTATACGGCTATGGCCGGGTACGACGGTATCGAGCTTTCGGCCATCGGCGGAATGAGCAAGCATCTGGTCATCGAGCGGTGGCAAACCCTGGCGCCGGAGATCAAACGCCTGGCGCGAGCGTACAACCTGGAATTACTGGCGATGGAACAGCCCTCGCAGGACCCGGCGATTATGGAACCGGCGTTCCAGGCTGCCGTGGAAATCGGCATCCCCATCGTCAACTGCGGGCCGGGCGGAAAGAGCGAGGATGAAGCCGCGTGGCCGCAGGTCATCGACGCGCTCGGCAGGCTGGCCTCCAGGGCCGAAAAGTACGGTGTGACGTTGTGCGTCAAGGCGCATGTCGGCGCGAGCATCTACAACACGCCAACGACGCTACGCGCAATGCGGGAAATCGCGTCGCCCGCGTTCGGCATCGATATGGACCCGTCGCACATCTACCGCGCGGGCGAAAACCCGGTGGAGGCCATCACCGCCGTCATCTCGCGCGTGAAGCACGTCCACATCCGCGACTGTAAGGGCCGCCAGCAAGGTCCGGGCGCACCCGCCGATCAGGCCAACGGGCGTGGCGACATCGACCTCGTGGGGTACATCCGCGTGCTGCACGAACACGGGTATACGGGGCCGCTGGATTTGGAGATCATCGGCACGAAGGGGCAGGGCTACACCCTGGAACAGTGCATCACCATCGCGGCGGAATCGCGGGGGCATATGCAAGCGTGCCTCCAGGCCTGCGGCGCGCGGTAGGAGTTTTTTGACAGGATTTACAGGATAATTTCAGAAAAATCCTGTAAATCTTGTCTAATTCTTCCCCCTTACCGCTTGTACAGCCCACACCACGCCGAAGCATGCCGTACACGTCAGCACAATCGCTGCGCCGGAAGCGATGCCGATGTAGTAGGAGAGATACAACCCCACCACGCCCGACGCCGCCGCGATGACCGCCGCCAGCGCCATCATCGGCAGCATACGCTTGGTGAGCAGGTAGGCCGCCGCCGCCGGGGTGACGAGCATGGCGACCATCAACGCCACACCCACCGTTTGTAGCGACACCACGATGGTCACGGCGATCAGCACAAGCAACAGCGACTCGAAGAAACGCGCCGGCAGTCGCAACGTCGCGGCGAAAACAGGATCGAACGAGAGCACGAGGAATTCCTTGTAGAACGCCGCTACCGCCAGCAACACAATCCCGCCGAAGATAGCCATGAGCATGAGATCGCTCCCCGAGACGCCGAGCACATCGCCGAACAGGAAATGCGTCAAATCCACGGTGTAACTGCGCGCCGTCGAGATCAACGCAATGCCCAGGGCAAACGCGCCGGCGAAGATGACGCCCGTGGCAGTATCCTCGCGGATCTTCGTCCGCTTGCTGATCGCGCCGATCCCCAACGACGCCAGCACTGCCGTAGCCAGCGCCCACCAGAATAACGGCCCGCGCGCCCCGCCGCCGACGAGATAGCCCACCGCCACGCCCGGCAGAATCGAGTGCGCCAGCGCGTCGCCGAAGAACGCCATCCCGCGCAGCACCACGTACGTGCCAACCACGGCACAGACGACGCCCACCATCACCGCTGCCAGCAGGCCGCGCACCATAAAGGGATACTGCAACGGCGCCACCAGCCAATCCACCACCCTAGTCATGGCGATGATCTCCCTCGCAGCACGTATCCCCCACCGCCACCAGCCCGCCGTTCAACGGAACTAAGTGCAAATGCCCACCGTATGCCTCCATCAACCGCTCCGGCGTGAACACTTCTGCCGGTGCGCCAAAGCCCAGCAGACGCCGATTCAAGAGCAGCACCCGGTCGAAGTATTGTACTGCCTGATCCAGGTCGTGGGTGGAAAGTACGATGGTCACATGACGCGCGCGGAGGTCGCCGAGCAACTGGAAGATGCCCTCCTGCGCTGGGATGTCCAGGCCACTAAGCGGCTCATCCATCAGCATCAATTCGGCCTCCTGCGCCAGCGCGCGGGCGATGAACATCCGCTGCTGCTGCCCACCGGAAAGTTCGTTGATCTGCCGCTTCGCCAGGTCAGCGATGCCCACCAACTCAAGGCACTCGCGCACCTGAGCGAGATCGCGCTTGCCGGGCTGGCGGAACAGGCCCAATTGCCCGATCCGCCCCATCAGCACCACGTCACTCACCGTCACCGGGAACTGCCAATCGACGGCAGTGCGCTGCGGCACGTAGGCGATGCAGATGTGGCCCCCCGGCCCGTGCCCGTAGACCGTCACCGAACCGGACGTGGGCGCAAGCACACCCGCCACGGCCTTGAGCAGTGTGCTCTTGCCCGCCCCGTTCGGCCCAACGACGGCAACCTGCTCGCCCGCGTGCAGGTCGAACGTCACATCGTCCAGCGCGGCGTGACCGTTGTAACGCACCGTCAGCCCGGAGACAGCCAAAATCGGCGTGCCGGGCTGGTGCGGCGCGTAGTGGTGCGTGAGCATAGATTTGAGGGGGGTGGTGAAGGATAACATCGTCAGTCGCCCAGAAACTCGTCTATGGTCAAACCGATATCTTTTGCGATTTGCCGCAACAGAATAAGGGAAATATCCCGCCCACTGTGATACGGGACAGTCGTGCAACGCCCGTCTGGATGCCGATACTGGATATGTGAACCACGTTGCCGTACAATCACAAATCCAATTGCTCCAGAATCCTCATCACTTCCCGTGGTTTCAAGACCGGATACTTCTTCCCCATATCAACCAACCATTATCGTTTGTGTCCCAACAAACTCAGCTTCCAGGATTGGCTGACCGTCCTCCAACAACATATCCAGAACCTCGTGCAAGTTAGCGTAGAGTTCGTCTAGTGTCTCGCCCTGCGTATGCGCTCCGGGAAAATTGGGGACATAACCGACATACAAGCCGGTATCCGGGCATTTTTCTACAATTGCGGTAAAGAACAACTTTCGTCAAAGTAACACTTCATCTGTCCCTGCCGCACAATCAGCCAACACTTGCACCTGGGATTATTTATAAATCAATCGTCAACGGAACTGAGCACTTCAGTACTTTCACATCGCCCCCACATGGTATCGCACCATGACTCAAATCTATAGCCGGGCGCGACGGGGGGTGATTTGCTCCAATCCGTTTATTTGGTCTTATAAACTTCACGACGATGCCGCACAAAATGCACGGTAATGCTACTCTCAGCTCTGTTGAATGTATACAAAACCCGATAATCGCCAACGCGCAATTTATAGACCCCCTCCCACTGCCCGGTCAATGGTTCAGGGGTGAGCGCCTCAAAATTCTCCGCCAGCCACTTGATCTTGGTGAAAATACGCTGAGCAACAGACTTGTTTAGATGTGCCAAATCATCAGCGGCAGTGGGGGTGAACTCAACCCGGTACATTCTACCCACTCAACCCCAACTTAGCCGCGACGTTATCCGCCGTCAGCGTTTCTCCGCCCGCTTTGACCGCAGTTAATGAATTCTGTAACAGGCGGCTGAAATCTTCGCGCAGTTCCAAACCCTCGTCAGGGTCACGGAACAAGTCCAGCAAAGTCTGCGTAACAGTTTCCTGAATCAGCGATTTGAATTCATCCACACTCATATCGGCTACACGTGTTGCTACCATCATATCACCTCCTCTATTCTGAGTTGACCTCTCTTTTTACCTCAACCCCTCCACAATCGCCCCTACATTGTACTTCACATAGCTCAAATAGCTATCCGCTTCGCCGCCCGGCGCGGTGAGCGAGCCGGTATACAGAAACACCAGCTTGACACCGGTATCGTCGGCGACGCGCTGTGCGAGGGCGGGGTTGACGGTTTTGCCCACGAAGATGGCCTTCACGCCGTAAGTTGTGATGCGATCTTCGAGGGCGGCAAGGTCCTGCGCTGAAGGTTGCGCGGCGGTGCTGTAGCCGGGCACAATAGCGCCGACCTGCTCGAAACCGTAGCGCTGCGCGAAGTAGGCAAAGGCCGTATGGTCGGTGACGAGCTGGCGGTTTTCTGCCGGAATCTGCTCCACTTGTTCCCGCACCCAGGCATCCAGCTCACGGAGCCGGGCGCGATAGGTCTCCGCGTTGGCCTGGTAGGTATCGGCGTGGGCGGGATCGTGGCGGACGAGCGCCGCTTCGATGTTATCCACCCAGCACAACACGTTGTTGGGATCGGTCCAGGTGTGTGGATCGATGCCTTCATGGTGATGCCCATCCTCATCGGCGGGGGCGTCTTCCGCGTGATGTTCCACCTCGATGAACGTCACGCCTTCCGAGACGTAGACGACGTCGGCGTCGCCGCCGGCGTTTTCGAGCAGCCGTTCGAGGAACGCTTCCAACCCCGCGCCATTCGCCAGGATGACATCGGCATCCGTCACCTGCGCCATGTCCTGTGGGCTGGGATCAAAGGCGTGGGGGTCCGCGCCTACCGGCAGCAGCACCGTCAAGGCGATAGCATCGCCGCCCACCTGCCGAACCACATCGCCTACGATTGTCGTCGTGGCGACGACGCGCAGCTTATCCCCCGGCGTAGCCGGCGCTCTGGAGCACGCGCTCATCATCATCCCGGCAACCCACACCGCCGCTATCCACATCCCTCGCTTCATACTTCACCCCCTTGGAAACAAACTGCGAATCTCGCTCATCTACACGAATCTTCAAAAATTCGGTAACTATTCAGCCGTCCTTGCCAGGTGGCGAATGGGACTTTGGGGAGGGCACATAATAAGTTACCCCTTCGGCAGGTGATGACCCTCTTATCCCCCAACCCCCTTCTCCCCCGCAAGCGGGGAAGAAGGGAGCAAGGGGGCAGGGGGGATGGGCTTATAGAAACACGCATATCTTGGCATACAGAAGCAC
>DAOOGN010000115.1:0-9883 GCA_035415725.1 Anaerolineae bacterium
AGAAACACGCCTATCTTGTCATACAGAAGCACCTGGCCTACCAAAGTCTACGCCAGACCTGGCATAGGGAATAAGTGGCTTCGTCAGGTTTACGAGCCTGAATAGATACAATAATAGTAACTATGCCCGCTACACCTACTACAAAAAGCCCTCCTTATAGACGCAAATAATAAACGGAAGGAGTTGACTATGGCCCTGAAAGTCTATAACTATCTCAGCCGCGAAGTCGAGCGTTTTAAACCTATCCAGCCTGACCGTGTGAGTCTCTACGTTTGCGGCCCCACCGTGTACGATCATTCCCATCTGGGCCATGCCAGGACGTATATCGCGCTGGATGTCATCGTGCGCTACTTGCAGTATCGCGGCTACAAAGTGCGCCATGTGCGCAACTTCACCGATGTGGGGCACTTGACGCCGACGGGCGAGGACCGCATCGCGGTGGGCGCGCGCCGTGAGCACGTCGAACCGATGGAGCTGGTGGAGACCTACATCCATAGCTTCAACGATGACATGGATGCCCTGGGTGTTCTGCGCCCCACTATCACCCCGCGCGCCACGTGCCATGTCCCCGCAATCATCACCTGGGTTCAGGACTTGCTTGACCGCGGCTACGCTTACGAAGTCAATGGAAACGTTTACTTCTCCGTGGAAAAGTTCCCTGAGTATGGCAAACTCTCGCATCGCCCGATGGATGAATGGCAGGCTGACGCAGGAGGGGAAGCCCGCGAGGATAAACGCCATCCTGGCGACTTTGCGCTCTGGAGATGCGCCGCACCCGAGCACCTCATGCGCTGGCCCAGTCCGTGGGGTGAAGGCTACCCCGGCTGGCACATCGAGTGCTCGGTCATGTCCACCCAATACCTGGGAGAGACTTTCGACATTCACGGCGGTGGCCTGGAAAACATCTTTCCCCACAATGAATGTGAAATTGCTCAGGCCGAAGCTCGCCATGGCGTTCCCTTGGCCCATTACTGGCTTCTCGTCGGCTCCCTGACCGTCAACGGCGTGAAAATGAGCACCAGCCTGGGCAATTTTCTGACCATCAAGGATGCCCTTCACCTCTATTCCCCGGAGGCGCTCCGTTATTTCGTGCTCGGCAGCCATTACCGTGAAGCGGTGGATTTCAGCCGGGACGCCCTCCAGGCCGCGCAGCGTGGCGTGAATAGTCTGCACGACACGCTCCGTAAACTCCGCTATGCCCTGAAAAATACCGATGCCGTCATGGAAACGGCCGTTCTCGCGCAGGTCGGCTCGCTAGAGGATTATCGTGAGGATTTTCAGGCGGCAATGGACGATGATTTTAACACGCCGCAAGCGCTGGGGATTCTCTTCGATCTTGTCAAGGAAGTGAATCGCCATCTGGACGATACGCCGCACTACGTCATGGGAACGCTGGCCGCCATGGATAGAATCTTCCACGATTTAGCCGGGAGCGTTCTCGGCCTAGTGCCCCCCAACCTGAAAAGTCAGGAGAATGACCTCCTCATCGACGGTCTGATGAAATACTTTTTGGAACTGCGACAAGAATACGGCAAGGCGCAGCAATGGGATCAGGCCGATGCTATGCGCCGTCATCTCGCAGAACTTGGTATTCTCATCGAAGACGGCCCCGACGGTCCAACGTGGCGGCTGGCCTAAGGAGTCACGCGCGTGCGGGAATGGCTTTTCGGGCGGCAGGCAGTCCGCGAGTCATTGAGCGCCGGACGACGGCAACCTTTGCGCCTGCTGGTGGCCGAGGGCGTGGCAAAAGCTCCCATCCTCGCCGACATCATGACCGCAGCACGACAGCAGCGCATCCCTATCGAGCCGTGTTCCCGTCAGGATATCGCCCGGCTTACCGGCAGTGATGACCATCAGGGCGTAGCACTTGAAACCTCCGCTTATCCCTACATCACCCCTCACGCCATGCTTGAATTGGCCCGGCAGCGTCACGAGCCACCCTTGCTGCTACTGCTCGACCTGCTGCAAGACGTCCACAATATGGGGACGCTCCTGCGTACCGCCGAAGGCGTCGGCGTCCACGGGATCGTGATCCAGGAACGGCGCGCGGCCGGCATCACCCCGGTCACGGTCCATACGTCGGCGGGTGCTGTCGAACATCTTCTTGTGGCGCAGGTCGCCAATCTGGCGCAAGAAATCGAACACCTCAAAGCCGCCGATGTGTGGATCGCGGGATTGGAAGACGCACGCGGCGCGCAGCCCTACACGCAGGTGAATATGACGCTGCCGCTGGCTATCGTCGTCGGCAGTGAAGGGGAAGGACTGCGCCGGCTGGTCCGTGAGCGCTGTGATTGGCTGATGTCCATCCCGATGTGGGGAAAAATCAACTCCCTCAATGCGGCCGTCGCCGGCTCGATGGCGCTGTATGAAGCCCGGCGGCAACGCAGCTTGGAGGTATTTACAACTCCAGCACCATCTGGACCAGCGTCCGATGCAGCTTGAAGCCTACGTCGAACAAGGCCTGCACCAACGGCTCTTGATCGGCGACGAGGGCGATCACCGGCCACGGGGAAAAGCGTCGCGTAGCCTGTAGCGCTTGTGCCACGGTCGCCTGCGCGCCGACTGCTCCGGTGGCGGGGTGCACCAACATATCCCAGAGATGAAACCGACTTCGCCAGTCGGTATGCACACACAGGGCCAGGCGGGCTTCGCCCGCGCCGTAAAGCCAGGCATGCTCGCGTTCTCCCTCAAACCAGCGGTTGAGACAACGTTCCCACCCCCCAAACGTGTACTGACTGGGGCGCACCTCGAGAACCCACTTCTGTCGGCAAGTGTAGACCGCGTCTGCCAACTGCGTCCACAAAAGACAATCCCGCGGTTTGCTCGCGCGCCACGGCAGTGGAGAAACCACGCCGGCAGGCCAGGGGATACCCGCCGGACGGAGGAGATGTTGCTGCTTCCCGACCTTTTCAAAACCCAGATGGGTGTACAGCCCGCAGGCCACCGGATTGTTTTCCCGCACTTCCAAGCCGATCCACCGGCATCCCTGACGTTGAACGGCCAGAATGGCCGCCTCGACCAACGCCCGTCCAATGCCCCGGCCGCGGTAGTCGGGGTGAACGACGACATTGCCTATTATCTGCCCGCCGGTTTTGGTAGGTAGTGCGTACCGCAGCGAGAGATTCCCCACCACGCGCCCCTCTTCGACCCACACAAATCCAACCGGATCCAGCTCTATGCTTGTCGTCAGCGCCGAGAAAGTGCGGTACCGCGCTGCCCGACGCATCTCCGCCAACATTTTTTGCCCCTGCGGATCCAGTTCCTCTTCAAAACCCAACGTGACCAGTTCCACGATGGCCGGCATATCGCGCATGGGATCGAGGGGGCGGATGCCGCGCCTTTGTTCACCCAGCCGGGGATGTGCTTTGACTGCCATCTCTATGACGTTGACCTTTCCGGGCCGATTTTTTTAATCATGGGAGTGAACAGCTTTGATAGGACTGCAACTATCCCCAATCGGGCAAGTTGAGCAGCAGATTTTCCATCCATAGTTGGGCATTCACATTCCGTTGCAGCGCGTCCCGGCACGCTTCCAGCGCCTTGAGCGTGTGGATGGCGTCGGCGAGGGGGACATGCCGGGCGATCTGCATGAGGGTGTCGTAAAACTCTTGATGGGTGATTTCCGGCTCGTTCCCCGTTTGGATGAGCACGACGTCGCGCCAGGCGGTTAACCAGTAAGCCAGCGTCTCCTCGAGTGGGATATTCTCATCTCGCACGAGCGTTTGGACGGCGTCGAATCGGGACGGCAAATCCTGTCGCAACAGGCCGAATAACAGGGTCAAAGCGTTGTCCATGCGGCGTGAATATTCTGCCTCTGTCGCGGCGCGTATGGCCCACCCCATACGCCCGCCGGAAATACGGGCCAGATGCCCGGCTTGCTCTTCCGGGACATGCCAGCGTGTATGCAAAGCCTCGGCGATGGTTACGGGAGATAAGGGCCGCAAGACGATTTGCTGACTGCGCGAGACGATGGTGGGCAGTACCAAATCGGCATCCTGGGCCAGGAGAATCAAGTGGGCGTAGGCGGGCGGTTCTTCGAGGGTCTTGAGCAGCGCGTTGGCGGCGCCGCTCGTGGCGCGTTCAAAGGTGTTGATGAGCGCAATTTTATGGGCGCTTTCGTTCGGCGTCAACGCCAGGAAGCGTTCGACGGCGCGAATCTGGTCGATTTTCAGACTCCCGCCCTGTTCTTCCGCTTCCACCCTCATGAAATCGGGATGGTTGCCTGAGGCGAACTTGCGACAGGCGCGACAGACCCCGCAGGGATGTTGGTCGGCGGGGCCTTGACACAGCAGAGCGTTGCTAACGATGCGGGCGAGGGTTGTCTTGCCGACATTTTCCGGCCCGCTGATGAGCAAAGCCTGCGGCATTTCGCCGTGGTCGAGAGCGACCTGCAATTGCCGGACGGCCCAGTCGTGTCCTACGATATTCCATGTCGTCATAGGCTCTCCGGTGTGGATAGACGTTCTGTGGTAAAACATGTCTCGGTGGCGATGTCCAACAACGCGGTGGGCACAGCATTACGGATTTCTACGGTGATGTCGATGACTATGTAGAGTGAAACAGGGAGTTGGCATATCGCCTGCACGACCAGCTCTGGCCGGACCACGACGAAAGCGACACGATAGGCAAAGTGTCGAAGCAACTTGAGCACGCGTACCCATCCCTGACCGTAAATCAGTTCCAGTGGCCCGATTTCGTCCAGGATGAAGACTTGGGTGGGAAAGCAGGCGTCCAGCGCTTGGTTGCTGCGCGCGACGGCTTCGGGGGCGAATCGAAAGTGCCCTACGGCCAACCCGGTGTCGCTCGTCTCCGGTGCCGTCAGGGGGTAAGTTTCCCCGGCGGGTAACTCCGTAACCCACAAGTCATGTTCCCCCATCCGCCGGGTGAGCAGACCGGAGACTTTCAAGTCGGTTTGACGAAGCATGTCGGCCAGGCGGAAGCATGCCGTGCTTTTGCCTATCTGGCGATTCCCGGTGAGAAGAACGATTTTGGGTTCCAACATCCTGGTTTCAGCGTCCCACCTACGACTTTTAGCTCAGGACTTGCGCAAACAGGTACTATTTTACCACCGAGCACGCAGAGATCGCCAGGATTGTGGGATTTCTCTGCATACTCGGCGCCCCCTGCAGTGGCAAAACATTGTCATTACGTAAGTCCTAAGCTACAATAAAGGGCCGGAGGTAAACCGCCGGCCCTATGTGGAGATGGCGGGAATCGAACCCGCGTCCGAAGAATTCGACGATGCGCTTCTACGAGTGTAGTCGGCGATTTCGTTTCACCCGGCGGGCCGCTGCCGACCGCGCCACATCCAGGGTTAGCCGATGCACTTAGACTTCCTTATCGGCGTCAGGAAGTGTGCACGCAGACTTTATGTCACCGGACTCCACTATGCCTGCGAGATAATGGAGGGGCGTGACCGGATTTTCCCGATCAGGTTTTGAGTTACCCGCTCTGCTTACGCAGCGACGGCAACCGGGGCGCTTGCCCAGGTATTCGCCATGGCGGGAACCCAAGTGTTTGCCTTAGTGTTGGCATTTTGGGTTTGCTCCTGGGTTTACGGAGACGGAGCCTCCCCGACTCGCTGCTCACCTTCAGCCTTCCCCGTCGAAACCTATCATCCCCAATGTGGCTATATTATACCATGACTTCACTGAAAAAACCACCATGGGGTATAGTGTAAATGATGGGGAGACGCCGTGGCCGGTCTCCGACACCACGGACACAAGGTTAAATCTACAACGCATCCCCTAAAACAATCCCAAACAACCCCACCATCACGCCAAGCTGCAAGAACAGATTCTTGTCTGCCAACCAGCCAATGACGGGCCAGGCAGGCAGCAGGGTCAAGATCAAATTGAGCAACACCATCCCCACGCCGATCAGAACGGGCAGCCCTTTGTGATGGGCGAGAAATTCACTGGCCTTTTTCAGCAATTCATCCATTATTTCCTCCTCCTCAACACCTTGAGACTTCTCCAGGCTGGCAACCTTCGTCAGGATGACCGGGTAGTGGCTAACGCTTGGTATCTATTCAGGCTAATCAACCTGGCGAAACAACTTATTCCATACCAGATTTGGCGCAGATTTTGGTATGCCAGGTGCTTGGGTGATGAGATATGCGTGTTTCCATAAGCCCATCCCCCCTTCCCCCCGGGAAGGGAGATTTTTGTAGGGGATGTGGCGGGCGGCTTCGCCGCCCGCCACATCCCCATTTTTTCGCCCCCTTCTTTCCCGCTTGCTGGGGAACAGGGGAGGATTTTTTGGGGGGAGGGGGAATCTCCTCACAGTACCCCGTACTCACAGAACTAAACGGTTACCTATGATTGTATCACAGGGAAGGAGAGAGGCAACTTGCCGCAGTACAAGCATGCTGATGCCCTTCACATTCCTGCTATTCGTCGTCGGCGTCTTTCTGTGGTACAATCCACTTGCGGCGTAGGGCATATTGTCCATGCGTCCTGCGACACCGAACGGTGGTTGGTTAAACCTGACAGATCTCCTAAGATCCGTCACGTATCAAGCATTTTTGAAACCTATGCAATTCACACAATATCAAAACGCTATTATCCACGCTCCATTCGACCGCAAAATCTTCCTGGAAGGCCCCGCCGGCGCCGGGAAGACGACGGCAGGCGTCGGGCGGATGCTCTGCATGCTGATGAACGGCGTTCCGGCGGATCGTCTCCTCGTGCTGACGCCGCAACGGACGCTTGCCGCGCCCTATGTGGAAGCGCTGTATCATCCCGATGTCGTCGCGGGGGGCCTGGTGAACGTCGCCACGCTGGGCGGCCTGGCCCGGCGCATGGTCGATCTCTTTTGGCCGCTCGTCGTCGAAGAGGCCGGTTTCGGCAAGCCGGACGAGCGTCCCACATTCCTCACCCTGGAGACAGCGCAGTACTACATGGCGCGCATCGTCGCCCCGTTAGTGGAAGAACAAGACTATTTTGAGTCCATCAACATCGACCGCAACCGGCTTTATAGTCAGATCCTCGACAACCTCAACAAAGCTGCCGTCGTTGGTTTCCCTTACACCGAAATCGCCGCGCGGCTCCGCGGCGCATGGGTGGGCGAGTCGGCCCAGGCGCGCGTCTACGACCAGGCGCAAGAATGCGCGACGCGCTTCCGCCGCTACTGCCTGGCTCACAACCTGCTCGACTTCTCGCTGCAAATCGACGTCTTTTTCGCCCACCTGTGGACGGAACCGCTGTGCCGGGATTACCTGTTGAACAGCTACACGCACCTCTGTGTCGATAACATCGAAGAAGATGTGCCGGTGGCCCACGATCTCCTCTACAGTTGGCTGCCCCACGCGGAGTCGGCGCTCATCATCTTCGACCAGGACGCGGGCTATCGCAGCTTCCTCGGCGCCGACCCGCTGAGCGCCGCCGCCCTGCGCGACATGAGCGACGAACACGTGACGTTCACCGACTCCTTCGTGACTTCGCCGCCTATGCAAGCCTTGGGTGACGTGCTGGGACGCCTCTTACAGCCGGGGACTCCCGCGAGTGCATCGTCCGCCGTGCAGTCGCCGCCGGACTTCAAGACCGTCCTGCGTTTCGAGAGTTGCCGCTACTACCCCGACATGCTTGACTGGACCGCCGATGCCATCGCTGCGTTGATCCATAACGACGGCGTCTCGCCGGGGGAGATTGTGGTACTCGCGCCGTTTCTCACCGACGCACTGCGTTTCTCACTCGCCCACCGTCTGGAACAACGCGACGTGCCCGTGCGCTCGCATCGGCCCTCACGCGCCTTGCGAGAAGAACCCGCTACGCAGACTCTGCTCACGTGGACGGCGCTGGCACATCCCGGCTGGGACGTCGTCCCCACGCGCTACGATGTCGCCTATGCCTTGATGCAGACCATCGCCGCTCTCGACCTGGTGCGCGCGCAGTTGCTGGCAGACGTGCTCTATCGGGTGAAGGATAAAACGCCCTCCCTGGCCCCCTTCGATGGCGTCAATCCCGAGATGCAACAGCGCATCACTTACCTCTTCGGTGGACGCTACGAGGCCCTGCGACTGTGGCTGGATGCCTATCGCGCCGGCGCTCCCGTGCCGCTGGATCACTTCCTGGCGCGGCTTTTCGGCGAGATACTCTCGCAGCCGGGCTACGGCTTCCATCAGGACTTCGACGCGGCGCAGACGGCGGCGATGTTGATCGAATCGGTGCAGAAATTCCGCTGGATCGCCGCCGATCTGCCCGCCGACAAACCGCTTGGACAGGAGTACCTGGAAATGGTGCAGCGCGGTGTCATCGCGGCGCAGTATTTGCAGCCCTGGCAGTCGCCGGAGGAGAACGCCGTGCTCCTGGCCCCCGCTTACACTTTCCTGTTGAACAACCACCCTGTGGACGTGCAATTCTGGCTCAATGTCGGTGGGACGGGGTGGTGGGAACGCCTGTACCAACCGTTGACCCATCCTTACGTGCTCAGCCGCCGCTGGGTCAAAGGCCGGCCCTGGACCGACACCGAAGAGGTCGCCGCGCGGCAACTGTCGCTGTATCGCCTCGTCGCCGGGCTGGTGCGCCGCTGTCGGAAGACCATCTACCTGGGTCTGAGCGAACTCGGCGAGCAAGGCTACGAACAAACCGGCCCACTGCTCAAGGCCATTCAGCGCGTTTTACGTGCGTAGTAAAACCAGTGCGAGGCCGGCAGATTTGAACCTATACTGTATTTTTTACTTCGTAAATTTGTAAAATATAAAGTTACGAAGTATACTATACACTATGACAGGCTCTAACACTCAGTATGCACAACCACAAGGGATTCGACTCCTGGAAAAAGTTCTCCAGGAGTGCGGGCCTTTGTTCACAGTTGAGCAAATCGGCCCATTAGCTAAAGAAATGGCAATTTCACGTCCGCAGCTCTATTGGCTACTCACCATGTTAGCTGAGTCGGATTGGATTGTCACGCTTAAACGCGGCGTATATGCGATACAGAAGCCATGGCTTAATGCGGAGATTCCACCCTTTGCTATTGCTGCTGCCCTGGTGCAGCCTTGCGCCATCAGCCATTGGTCGGCGCTGGCTCAACATGGCTTTACCACGCAACTGCCGGTCATGGTACAGGCTTCCACGCCGCGTCAAGTGGTCACACCAGAAATGCGCAGTGGAACAGCGCATCGGCCACGAGGGCGAGCAGTCTGGACAGCGCTAGGGGTAGAGGTCGAGTACATTCATATTCAAGAAAGACATTTCTTCGGACATCAGCACGTTTGGGTTGCAACCTGGCAACAGGTCGCCATCACCGATCCGGAGCGGACGGCATTGGATTTGATCGCGCGCCCGGCGGTTTTCGGTGGTTTTCGTGTAGCTATCGAAATCCTGGAGGGCGCATTGCCTCAGCTCGACTTGCCGACGCTGGTGCGATATGCGTTGCGCTATGACGTAGGTGCCGTCATCAAACGCCTGGGATGGGCGCTGGAACGCCTGGGGGTGGATGCCGAGACGTTAGCGCTCTTGCAAACATATCCCGTGAAGACCTATTATCGTTTGGAACCACAGTTCCCGCCTGGCAAGAGCTACAATTCACATTGGCGTATTATTGAGAATTTGCAGGACGGCGGCGATGGCTGATGTTATACAGATGCTACGCGCGCACGCACGGCGGCATGGAGTACGTCAAGATATTGTCGAAAAAGACTAGGTGCTCAGTTACCTGCTCGCAGCCATTGCGGAAACACCCGGTATGGGAGTGGCGCTGGCCCTGAAAGGCGGCACCGCGCTTAAAAAACTGTACTACGCGGACTATCGCTTTTCGGAGGACCTGGATTACTCCACGCTACAGGCAGATGTAGAGCCAGGCTTATAATCCTGGCATTATGGAAATTTGGACTTTTGACAAATGCCTCGATAAACAGGGTCCGGTATTGACAAAAAACGGA
>DAOOGN010000116.1:0-9864 GCA_035415725.1 Anaerolineae bacterium
TTTGGTAGGCCAGGTGCTTCTGTATGACAAGATAGGCGTGTTTCTATAAGCCCATTCCCCCTGCCCCCCTTCCCTCCAGGAAGGGGGATTTTGGGTGGGGGTGTCGCCACACCCCCCTTTTGCCCCCTTCTTCCCCGCTGGCGGGGGAGAAGGGGGTTGGGGGATGAGAGGGTCAGCACCTGCCGAAGGGGTAACCTATTATGTGCCCTCCCCAAAGTCCCCTTCGCCACCTGGCAAAGGTGGCTGAATCGTTACCCAAAACACTATTTTCACGTTGAATCAGCGGAGATTTTCAGCTTTACCTGGAGTCCTCAGTGTTTGTTGTGGTTAGCCGGACTTGTTTCAGGAGAGTTAACGCGTGGGCTGCAGATCGTGGGTTAACGATGCGCCCGTGGCGCTGCCGGCTGTGGCTTTTCCTGATTGACATAGCGGGTGATATTGGCCCGCTGATCGGCCTGGAGATGACAGTCTTTGTACTTTTTGCCGCTGCCACACCAGCAAGCATCATTGCGCCCGAGCTTTTGTGTGCCCGGACTGGCACGCATGGGCGTGGCTTTGGCTTGCGTGTCGCCCAGGTTGGTGCGCAGAATAGGCTGGCGCATCGGCGTGATGGGCCGCTGGGATTGCGGCGCGCGGGTCTGTTGAGGGATTAAGAAGAGCGAGCGCACGATTTGCGTCTGCACCGAGTTCAACATTTCCTGGTACGCCTCGTAAGCCTCTTTTTGATAAGCGATGATGGGCTTCTGTTGCCCGATAGCACGCAGTTCAATGCCTTCGCGCAGCATGTCCAGGTCGGTGAGATGTCGCACCCAATGATTGTCCAACTGCTGTAACATTAACTGACGGTCGCGGAACAGCCGGGCCACATCGATGATCACATTCTTGACCTGCGCCTCGATTTCTGTGGGCATACGGCGGATGGGTTGATCGTACCAGGGGGCGACGGTTGCCTGGCCGACGTCTGTGTTGATCCGCGCGATGATCATCGCGGAGAGCGGATCTCGCATCTCTTCCAGCATCTTCAGGGACGTTTCCTGCTGGCGTAAGGTATGGTAAGTCATTTCGCCGAGTTTTTGGTTGATGTCGCGATAGTATTGGTCGGCCTTCTGGACGAATTCCTCGATCATGGCTTCCGCCGTCATCCCTTGCAGGCCGGCGGACGTATAACTGTGCAGCGCGGGCACGGCCTGGCGCAGTTCCGCGAGCAGCTCTTCCAGATCCCACTCGTCCTCGTCGCCCTGGGTCTTCGCTTCGACAATGCGCCGGATAGCACTCCGGGTCATATCCATCAGATCGTCGTGCAGGTCTTCGCGGCTGAGGATTTTGGCCCGCTCGGCGTACACCACCTCGCGTTGCTTGTTGACCACATCATCGTATTCGAGCACGTGTTTGCGGATGTCGAAATTGTAACCCTCGACGCGCTGTTGGACGGATTCGATAGCTTTGGCAATCGCGTTGAACTCTAGCGGCGCTTCGTCCAATCCTGCGCGTTCCATCCACGGCTGAAGCCGCTCACCGCCGAACCGGCGCAGCAACTCATCTTCCAGCGAGATGTAGAAACGGCTGGAACCGGGATCGCCCTGACGTCCGGCGCGTCCGCGCAGTTGATTGTCAATACGCCGTGCCTCGTGGCGTTCCGTACCGATGACGTGCAGCCCGCCCAATTCGTAAATGCGTTGGTGGTCGCGCTCACACTTCTGCACCCGCTCGTAGAGGACTTTGGCCCAGCGTTGCGGGTACCGGCTCGTCGGGTCTTCGCCCTGGCGCGCCATCTTGAGAGCGTCCTCCCACGCCAAAGAGGGGATTTGGGTCAGATCCACTCCCTCACGGCGCAGGTCATCGCGCGCCATACCTTCGGGATTGCCGCCGAGAAGGATGTCCACACCGCGTCCGGCCATGTTCGTGGCGATGGTTACCGCGCCCGGCTGCCCGGCCTGCGCGATGATAACGGCCTCTTGTTCGTGATACTTCGCGTTGAGGACATTGTGGGGAATCTGGTGCGCTTTGAGCATCTTGGCGAGCCGCTCGGACGTTTCGATGGCGGTAGTGCCGACCAACACGGGTCGTCCGGCTTTATACACCGCTTCGATCTCGCCGATGACCGCCTTGAACTTCGTCATTTCGCTCTTGTAAATCTGATCGGGCATATCCAGGCGGCGGTAATAGCGCTGTCCAGCGGGCCCATCGTAGACGGTGACTTTGTAGTTGTGCTGTGAGGAGAGCACGCCCGCAAAAGCGACATTGGAATCCTGGGGTGGGATCTGGCGTTCTTTCAGCTCGCCGAACTGCGCCTGGTATTCCACATTTGTCGGCAAGACCACGACTTCCAGCCCGTAAATCTTGCGCAATTCTTCTGCTTCGGTGGCTGCCGTACCGGTCATCCCGGCCAGTTTATCGTACATACGGAAGAAGTTTTGGAAGGTGATCGTCGCATAGGTCAACGACTCACGGCGGATTTCCACGTGTTCCTTGGCTTCGATGGCCTGGTGCAGGCCCTCTGAGTAACGCCGTCCGAACATCAGCCGCCCCGTAAATTCATCGACGATGATGATCTCCCCGTCGCGTACCACGTACTGCTTATCGAGGGCAAAGAACTCTTTAGCGCGGAGCGCGTTATCGAGGTAGGCGAGCATATGCGCGTGTTGGGGATCGTAGATGCTTTCACCGGCGGGGATATGGACGATTTCCTCGACTTTGGCAGTGCCCTCCTCGGTGAGGATGACTGTTTGAGTGCGTTCATCGACTTCGTAGTCTGTTCCGGCGTGCAGTCGGGGGACAATCGCTGCAAAACGTTGGTACAGTTCAGACGATTCTTCGGCCGGACCGGAAATAATCAGCGGCGTGCGGGCCTCGTCGATGAGGATGCTGTCAACCTCGTCGACGATAGCGTAGTGCAGCTCGCGCTGCGCGCACTGGTTCAGGTCGATGACCATATTGTCGCGCAAGTAGTCGAAGCCGAACTCGTTGTTGGTCCCATAGGTGATGTCGGCCCGATACGCCTCCCGCCGTGTGATAGGTCGCAGATACTGATAGCGGTCATCGGTCGAAGTATAGTCGGGATCGTAAAGGAATGAGGCTTCGTCGGGTTTTCCGGCGCCAGACTGAATGACACTGACCCGCATGCCGAGCGCATGATAAACCGGGCCCATCCACTGCGCGCCGTATTTTGCCAGATAATCGTTGGGGGTCACCAGGTGCGCCCCCTGTCCTTCCAGGGCGTTGAGGTATAGCGGCAGCGTTGCCACCAGCGTCTTGCCTTCGCCGGTGCGCATTTCGGCGACCCGTCCTTCGTGGAGGATCATCCCGCCGATCAGTTGCACGTCGTAGGGACGCAGTCCAATGGTGCGCCGGCTTGCTTCCCGCACGGCGGCAAAGGCTTCCGGCAGGACATCGTCCAATGTTTGGCCTGCTGTCAACCTTTCTTGGAACGTGGAAGTCTGCGCGCGAAGTTCGGCGTTCGCCAGCGCCTGAAACGCGGGTTCCAGGGTATTGATTTTCTGAACCGTCTTTTGCAAGCGCGCAATTGTGTGTTGGTTGGGATCGCCCAAGATGTGTTGTAGAAAACCCTTTGCCATACTGTTCTCCTGGTTGATAATTTAGGACTTACGCAAATTTCCGTTTGTAGTGACGGCTTCAGCCATTCTTAGCTCCTAAGAGACGCCTGAAGGCGTCACTTTATTCCCTATACCAGGTTTGGCGTAGACTTTGGTATGCCAGGTGCTTCTGTATGACAAGATATTCGTGTTTCTATAAGCCCATCCCCCCTGCCCCCCTTTTGCCCTCTTCTTCCCCGCTGGCGGGGGAGAAGGGGGTTGGGGGATGAGAGGGTCATTGCCTATGGCTGAAGTGTCAACCCATGATGCATCATCCCCAAAGTCCTATTCGCAACCTGACAAGGGTGGCTGAATAGTTACTCATTGTGTTTTATTATACCATAGGCAAGTTGCGATACAATAGTGACCCAGAAACCAGGCCGATCGCGCAGCACTGAACCGTAGTCAGTACCGCGACTTGAATTATAGGGAGCTTATAGGTGGTATATAGGTGGTATATAGGTGGTATATAGGTGCTCCGAGTCTTCTAGTACAGCGTGGCAGGAATTTCACCTCCGTTAGCCATGCTTGGAGCGGGTCGCTGCTTGGAGCGGATCGCCAGATCCGCGGTTCTGGCGCGCTACGCCGGTGGCGACTCAAAATTGCCCCACGCTGCGGACTTCCCACGACCTGGAGTTCTCCGACGGGTGGTTAGTACAGGGAAAGGGAATAGGTTACTTTGCAGGGTTTACTGGTTTGAATAGACAGGACTTACGCCAGCCTGGCTCGAATCAAGCGGCGGAGGATTTGTAGTGACGCCTTCAGGCGTCTCTTAGGAGCTAAGAACGGCTAAAGCCGTCACTACAAACAGAAGTCTGCGTAAGTCCTATAGATATGGGCAGGTGATTTTCTCATCCGTGGACGTTAACGGCTTGGCCCCCCGGCGAGGGGGAATCCGGGGGGCCACCAGCCAAGGAAAGGAGGAGAGGTGCGATGAAATACGCAAACCTCAAACACTCTTTCCCTCTTATCATAACGAATTCCCATCCTAAACAAAGTGACGAATGGCTACTTCTTCGGTGACGTAAATCCGCGTGGAGCGGCCCCCCTGCTCCCCCCGCCACCCTCTTACAAAAATCCCTCTTCCCTGGGGCAGGGGGGATAAGCTCATAGAAACACGCCTGGCGCGTCATCCACCAGCCCTTCGCCTACTCAAAGAAGCAGCCTGTGTTATACTAGAGGTGGTGTACGATGGTTGCTGCCGCAAGCAGAGTTTTGCGTCAGGCTATGGGATAGTCAACTCGGATGTGATCAGGAGGGATGATGAACGAAGAACTGAAAAATGCAGTGTCGGAAGGTGAAGCCACTATGACCGGGAACGCGGCGACTCCAGCCATGCTCGGCGACGTGACGGCGGAAACGGTGACGATCGGGCAAGGCGGCGCGCAGAACGTCAAAGCCAGGGAGGTTCACGTCAACCAGGGCGGCATCGCGCGCGCCGAGGGCAAGTTTATCGACGTGCAAGATGGCGGTGTTGCCCTGGCGCTGGGCGAAAATATGACGCTGACCGACGGTGGTGTGGCGGTGGTCATGGCAGAAAACGTCAAAATGGTTGACAGTATGGCGCTCTTTGTTGGCGCCGGCCATGTCGACGGCGAAAACACCAAGATCATCTTCGATATGCGTGCTGCCGTTCTCTGCGGCGTGTTGATGGGCATTGTCGCCAGTCTGTTCAGCAAATTCTGCGGACGTAAAGCGTAAGTATAACCTGGATAAGGCCGGTGCTCGCAGCCTGCCTTATCCCATAATGCCTCCTGTCTGAAGGAGAAATTGTTCCAATGAACGGCGCTTCTGAACAAAAGTTGCCGACGCCGCAGGAATGGGCCGCTATGCGCGCGCGGTTAGCGACCCTGGAAGCCGAATATGCCACGCTGTCCACAAGGTATGCGCGTGAACAGGCGCAGAGGCGTCTGTCGGACGCGCTACGCCAGGTGGCGCAAATGATCAGCAGTACGCTCGATCAAAACCGGCTTTTGGCTCTCATTCTGGAACAACTGAAAACTGTCGTTCCTTATGACCGGGCAACAGTGTTACTGTTGCAGGATGACCAGTTTACGCTGGCGGCGGGGTATGATAACAGCGAGCAAGAAGTCACGCCCTTCACGTTGCCGCGCGATTGCAACATGTTCATCACGGAGATGTTGGACTCCAAAAGCCCGGTGTTGATCCAGGATGCGACGCACGATTCGCGTTGGTATTTCAGCACGGCTATGCAGACGGCGCGCTCTTTCATCAGCGCTCCGCTCTTATTACAAGACCGGCCTATCGGTGCCCTCTCGGTAGGGCGGCGTGACGCCGTCGCCTATACCGAAGCGGATGTCGAGGCTGTATTTGCTTTTGCCGGGCAGATTGCGATTGCCGTGCACAATGCCCAGTTGTACACCCAGGCGCAGGAGCGGGCGCAACGTTTGTCGCTGGTGTATGACATTGTGCTGGATATAACCTCAACGCTTGACCTGAACACCATATTGACCACGGCTTGTCGTAAACTGGTTGAGTCGATTCCCCGGAATGATCATAGCGGCCTGGCTTTCTTTGATGAGGAACGGCAGTATGCGGAGGTCATTGCCGAGTATCCCGACCGTGGCGCGCTGGGCATGCACTTATCTTTGGCGGATAACTGGGCCACCCAGCACGTCATCGAGACGTTGCAGCCAGTGGTCATTGATGATGCGCAACATGATCCGTTGATGCAGCCGGTCTGGGGCGAGATGCGGACTCTAGGAGTATGCTCGATTCTCATCATCCCTGTCATCATTAAAGGACGCATCGTCGGGACACTCGGTCTGGATGCCTTTACTGTTGCCTATCATTTTTTGCCCTCCGAGATCGCGCTGGCGCAGACCGTGGCGGGGCAGTTGGGGGTGGCGATTGAGAATGCCCGGCTCTACAGCTCGGTCCAGCAAGAATTATCCGAGCGCCGGCGCGTCGAAGAAGCGTTGCGCCAGTATACCCTGGAGCTTGAAGCCAGCAATGCCGAACTGGACGCCTTCGCCCATACCGTAGCGCATGACCTGAAGAACCCTCTTTCGGCATTGATCGGATTTAGTGTGCTGCTGACATCGCGCTTTCCCAAAATGCCGCCGGAACAGGTGTTGGAAGATCTGCAACACATTACTGCCATCGGCTACAAGATGATCAGCATCATCCATGAGTTGTTGCTTCTGGCAAGCGTGCGGAAAATGGAGGAAGTGCCGACTTCTCCGTTGGACATGGCTACGATCGTCGCCGAATCTTTGGCGCGTCTGGCCGGATTACAAACCGACGTTCATGCTGAGATTGAATTGCCGGAAACGTGGCCTATCGCCGTGGGCTATGCACCGTGGATCGAGGAAGTTTGGACGAACTACATCAGCAACGCGCTGAAGTACGGGGGATGCCCGGATGAGGACATCCCGCCGCGTGTAACGTTGGGATGTGACGCCCCGCAGGACGGCAAGGTCCGCTTTTGGGTGCGCGATGATGGATGCGGCCTGCGCCTAGAAGAACAAGGCCGCTTGTTTGCGCCGTTTACCCGCCTCTATCAGATGCGCGCCGAAGGTCATGGCCTGGGGTTGTCCATCGTGCATCGCATCATCGAGAAGCTCAACGGCGATGTCGGCGTCGAAAGCGAAGAGGGACGCGGGAGCCTGTTCTGGTTCACACTTCCGGCGCCCGTGCCTGCTGAAAGCAGCAACGGATGATGGTTCGCCGCCATCAAAATAAAAAACCAGGATTTTTACCAAGTCCCGGTTTTTCGTGAAGTCAAAGATTGATCTTTTTGATACTGCCATCCTTGTTATAGGACAGCTCCGCGACATTGATGTTTCGCTTGTTGTCGATGCCCCCTGAAAGCGAAGCGTCGTGATAGAAACAGTACCACTGTCCTTGAAACTCGACGATGGAATGTTGCGTCGTCCATCCCGACACCGGATCCAGAATACGCCCTCGATAGACGAAAGGCCCGGTCGGCGAATCGCTGGTGGCGTAGACGATGAAGTGGGTATTGCCGGTGGAATAAGAGAGATAGTAGACACCGTTATATTTATGCACCCAAACGCCCTCGAAATATCGCCGCTCGTGGTCACTGGCCAGCAGCGGTTGACCGGCTTCATCAACGACGGAGATTTCACCAACTGGGCCATCGAAGCTCAGCATGTCTGTCGACAGTTTCCCTACGCGGGGGCCTAGCGCTGGCGCGTCGTCGTCGGGTTCCGTTTCGGCAGGGTCGAAGGTCCCCGTCCGCCATTTTTGGAGTTGGCCGCCCCACATTCCACCGAAGTACAGGTAAATTTGCCCATCGTCATCAAAAAAGACGCAGGGGTCGATGCTGAAGCTGCCGGGAATGAACGTGGGGTGGGGCGTAAACGGCCCGACAGGTGATGGACTGGCGGCGACACCGATGTGAAAAAGCCCTTCGTCATCCTTCGCCGGGAAGAACAAATAGTATATGCCGTCCTTGAAAGCGGCATCGGGCGCCCACATCTGTTTTTTGGCCCAGGGGACATCCTTCACGTGCAAGATTTGCCCGTGATCCACCGGCAATGTGTGCATATTCTCCATGGAAAACACGTGGTAATCTTCCATGTCGTATTGATCGCCGGTATTATCTACCAGGTTGTTGTGATCCAAATCATGCGAGGTATAAATGTACAATCGGCCTTCAAAAACGCGCGCAGAAGGATCGGCGGTGTAGATGTGGGTCACAAGCGGTTTTCTCATAATGTCCATAGCATGATCTCCCGTGAGGCGTGCTGTTTTATTTATGCAGGTACTGGACCTTCATTCATTATGATAGAATACCGCAAAATGCAAAATTATCAACCTTTCAGCCGCGCCCCTGAAGCCGTTTTGTTTCTACCCGCAAGACCAGCAACCGCTTGATGTCCTGAACATCATCGGCCGAATCAATGGGAATGAATACCCACCGTCCTTCTGGAAAGGGGTGCGCTCTGGTGATAGCTTCCTGCACATGGTGACCTAGTTGCATCGCCAATGCCTGCTCGACGGCTTCTGGACTGAGGTTGATCTGGACTTTGAACCCGCCTTCAGCCGGATAGAGCGACGTCAGCAGTTGTTTGCGGATGCGAAACCGCAGCGCCCACCCGTACTTCTTGCCATACAGGAACGTAAAGTCCTCGTCCGATGGGTAATTCTCCCGGATGAAGTGGATGAGTTCCTCCCAAAGCGGCAGTTTTTGGCCGATCATGGCGAGGATTTCGTCTTCTGTTGGTCGTTGTTTCTTGTCGGTGAACGTGCCGATGCTCATTGCTAAATCTCCTTTTTCCCCCTTGTCTGGTGTTTAGGCGCTCAACATCCACCAGAGGTCGCTTCCGGCAAACCCACAACTCCGGTACAACGCCTCTGGATTGGACTGGTTATTCATTTCGCCAGCGACCGTGGTGAACGCCGCGCGGTTATGCAGGCGGAACAGCAACTTCTTGACAAGGGCTTTACCCAACCCACGCCCGCGATAGTCAGGAAGTACCTGGATCCATTCCAACGCCCCTTCTGCGATGTCACGATCTATTTCCGCAATTCCCAGGGCGACTGGTAGATCGGTTTGCGTATCGATGATCCAAATCCACAAATCTTGATCGAAAACCGGGTGCGTTGTCCACTCTCGCACCACATCCACCGGTGCAATATAGAATCCCTGCGGGAGAGATGGCTTCGCCTTCGGCTTTCCTCGGTGGGCGAGACGGAAGTAGGACTGCCGGCGGGGAAATTTCGCGGTTGGGACACTGCGCAGGAAGTCCCGGTGGATGAGTGCGAAACGCACGTCTTCCAAGCGCTGTAGAAGATGATCTGTGCAGTTGCGAACGCCGCTTTCAAGCCTACCTCCGTCCAGACTTGCTGGTGTTGGATGACTTCGGCCTCAAGCCCCTCCAACCGCCCGCGCCCGAAGACCTCTACGACCTGATCAATGAGCGCTACGAGAAAGGCAGTATTCTCCTCACCAGCAATCGGGCCCCAGCGGAATGGCCGGAACTGTTTGGCGATCCCCTGCTGGCCTCGGCGGGTTTGGATCGACTGGCCCATCGGGCGGAAGTTCTCGTCATCACCGGCAGCAGTTATCGCGCTCAGGGACGCCAACGCCTGGAACAGGAGGTGAACCTGCAACCTACCCCGTCATCGTGATGGAACTGTTAAGGTGCAGTGCCCCAGACAGAGTGGCACGTCAAAAGGTGGTACATCTTAGCTGTAAATGACTGGTACATTGTCGGGCGTAAATTGACAATCTCGCCGCCCCAGACGGCGATCCCTTTGCCGCCCAGCACCGCCCCTGGTG
>DAOOGN010000117.1:0-9632 GCA_035415725.1 Anaerolineae bacterium
CGCCGGTACGACTTTATGAGACTTGTTAAGGTACGACTTTACGAGATTCGACAAAAGGGCATGGTTTAGGTTAAATTGACAAATTTGCCCACAGGTGGTCTTTGTGCCAGAATTGGTTTGCTAAAGATTAAAGCACAAAGAGGCAACCTGTGGGCGCAAGAAGAGATGATATCACAAGCGTGCAAAGAGCACAAATCGCGATCAAAGTTTTGAACACGGATCGGCCGCACGGGGCCATAACCGAGATGGCCGAGGCATACGGAATTTCGCGGCAGACGATCTACGACATCGGTGTAGCTGGCGAGCAAGTTCTGATCGCCGGGCTGGAGCCAGGGCCTCACGGTCCGCAGCCGCGCGAGAAAACGATCCATGTGGACCGGAACCGCTTGGCGCGGAGTGCGGTTGTGTTGACGGGAGAAGGCGTGAGTCAAAGAGGTATTCCTCGTTGTCTGTCGGAGATGCTGGACACAGAGTTGTTGCCTGGCTGGGTCAATGGCGAACTGGCGAAAGTCGAAGCGGCGGCGACGACGGTTAACGCAGGCTGGCAACCGGCGGTGAACGAAACGCTGTCGGGCGCTGAGATCTATGCCAATGGTTTGCCGAACCTGCTGCTCGTGGGTAACGACTCGTTGTACATCTATGCCTTGACCCGGCAATCCGTTTGCGATGGCGACACGTGGGGCTGTGTGTTGCTGGATGCTCCCGAGATGCCGCAGTTTGCCAGCGATGCGGGTGGCGAACAGTTGCAAGCGTGGGAGGGGCGCATCTACGAGAAACTGAGCACCAACCTCGTCAATTGGGCTGAAGCGCTGTTTAGCTATCATCCGCTCCTCGTCGCAGCGCTCGCCCCGCTGATTGAACGCTGGGGAGCTCCAGCGATTCAAGCGTTGTCCCGCATTTGGCAAATCGAGGCCCATGAGAAACGTTACCCATTGCCCTGGCTCGAACGACAAGCGCGGCGGGTGCTGTGGGAAGAGAGTCTCGCTAAAGCGTCCTCGCTGCTCGGACCAGAGCAGCTTTGGCTCGCTGGGGAGGCCCTGAGTCAGACCTTGGACCGTTCGTGGCGGGGTAGCATGCTGGCCGAGTGCGTCAACAGCCGACTGCGCCCCATCTTGGATGGCCGCAAGCACACGGATCAAGGTTGTCTGGAATTGCTTCGCTTTTTGCATAACGTGCCGCCATGTGCGCGCGGTAAACACGCTGGTTTTAGTCCTGCACAACTGGTCGGGCTGGACATACCCGATGATGTGCTCACTCTACTGGGCCTGGACTCAAAGCAGAGCCCCTTTGTCAATGACGATACTTCTGATTCTCCTCTCTCTCCATCACCAAATGTGGCAGATTTTGTCCCTCTCACTCTGCTACTCGCCGATCACGCCCTGGAGTACCAGGAAGTGTCAATCTAACTCTATGGAGTTCTGAACCATGCCAGATTTTTATGGCATGATCCACCCAACACTTTCTAGGAGGTATACGATGAAAGCACATTGGCTCGCGTTATTGCTGTGTATGGTATGGGGCGTCAGCAGTTGTACTTCGGCTGCTCCTTCTACACCGTCTCCACAATCGCCGGCGGCGACAGCGACCGCCACAGCCATACTGGCGTCGCCATCTCCCACAGCGATTCCGCCAACGGCCACTCTAACGACAACCGTCAAACCGCCATCGCCGCCGACCACAGCGCCGACGCCAACCGCCGACCCAACGCAAGCGCCCGCCGCCGCTACATTGCCTACCATTCTCGAACACTTGCGTTATCTAGAACATGCCGGCTTCCGACTGGACGGGCCGCCGACGATCTACTTCGATCCGATAAACTTGAGGGGCGAAGTCGTTCTGGCGGACATCATCCTGATCAGCCACGAACATGACGACCATTACGCCCCGTCAATCCTCAAGCAGATCAGCACGGCGGAGACGGTCATCGTCGCCAACGAAACCGTGGCCGCCAAACTGAAGCAAGCCGATATAGCGGGCGAAATACGAGTGCTAAAAGCGGGAGAAGAGACCACGGTGGGCGATGTGGTGATCGAAACTGTGCCCGCTTACAACACCGACAGTTCGCACCACCCCAAAGAAGCCGGCGGACTGGGCTTCATCGTGACATGGGAAGGCGAGCGATTGTATTTCGCCGGAGATACGGACCGCATCCCGGAAATGCAAGCAATCGACTGCGATGTGGCGCTGTTGCCGATCGATGGTACGTACACAATGAACGTTCAAGAAGCAACCCAGGCCGCGGCGGACATCGACCCCAGAGTTGCCGTGCCGATGCATATAATCAACGCCAACCCTGAGGAATTCCGCGCTCTGTGCGACTGCACCGTTGTTATCTTAAAACCCTAATAGACTAGCCCTCAGTTTTTGTGGACATGCAAATCTGTGCTAAACTATACATATAGGACTTACGCAAATTTCCGTTTGTAGTGACGGCTTTAGCCGTTCTTAGCTCCTAAGAGACGCCTGAAGGCGTCACTACAAATCCTCCGCTGCTTGATTCGAGCCAGGCTTGCGTAAGTCCTGCATAGTTTTCACGTAACTATTCAGCCACCCTTGCCAGGTTGCGAACAGGACTTTGGGAATGGTTTATCACGGGTTGACACTTCGGCCATCGGCGCTGACTCTCTCATCCCCCCAGTCCCCTTCTCCCCCGCAAGCGGGGAATCCATGGCTTCGCCAGGTTGACCGGCCTGAATAGATACGATTGTACCGACAACACCCATCACTGCCAGAGAGGAGTTAGCGCACCATGAAGGGTTTACCGGGCCCGTTGCTCAAAGAACTTAAACAAACCTTGCTGGAGTGTGGTCCGTTTGAAAACGACCGCGCGCTGAGAGGTGTGTTCGCAGATGAACGCATTGCTCCCTGGAAAAACCAGGTAGCCGGAGCCAACTACCCGCAGGAGCGGGTGGACCTCTTTGTAAATGATTTTCTCAACCGCAGAAACATCGCCGGACAAAACGTGCTGGTGCTGTTTCTACAAGCCCTGCACGATCAGAGCATAGAGGAAGATGCATGCCACCAACGGCTCAACGATGTGGCGATCAAAGTGGCTGCCGCCACCGGCAGTACCTTGCCGCCATTGGCACGCGGCAATCTGTGGCGCGCTTCCACCGTGCGCGTCGGCGAGACGCTTCCCTCTGACCTGGCCGGTTATGCCCCCCTTCCTTTTGAACCCGACCGCAGTGCACTGCTGGCCCCTCTACCGCCGAACTTACCCACCAGCGCCTTTGCCGAGCGTCTGGAGTCGCTCAAGAAAAAAGAGGCCGATTGGCTTCCGCTTGACTTTCTGGAAAAGGGCCTCCAGGCTGCCCGCACGGTAGGGCGCGTGGACTATCAAGGCAACAAAATCGGCACGGCTTTTCTCGTCGCCGCGGATTTGGTGTTGACCAATGCCCATGTCGTTGCCGACATCCCCGCGTTTGAACAGGGGAAAGTGCGCTTCCACGTCGGCAAGCCGACGGAACAGGTATACTATTTTGCTAAACAGATAGCACAGAGTTCGATGGACGAGCTTGACTTTGCGCTGGTGCAACTCCAATCGCCTGTGGCCGACGTACAACCTGTGACACTCTCCACAGAGGGGGCATGGGTGGATCAACCGGCCAACATCCTGCAATATCCTGCCGTCGCCGGCGGGGGGATGCAGGTGGCACTACGTCACAACCTCATTGTGCATGTGGATTCCACCCGCCTCTACTATGTGGCCGATACCGCAGGCGGCTCGTCCGGCTCGCCGGTGTTCAACGACGAGTGGCGCGTCATCGCCTTGCACCGGGCGGGTATGGTAGATGATGCCCACCGTCCGGTGAAATATGCCAATCAGGGCGTGCCGCTGAAGGCCATTGAACCCCTTATCCGCCCCTATCTGCAAAACCAGACCGGTTAGGTCTGAAGATGATCCCTTGACAATGAAGGAGGCTAACCATGGAAGAGAAACCCTTTGTTCCCCTGGGTCTGCAATCCCCTGAGGCGATTCAGGCCAAACTGGAAGAAATCGGAGACCTAGACAAGGCCGTTAGTTACGGCCTGGAGAGCGCCGCGCGCCAGCGCCCCTGGCTCGACACGCAGCACCAATACGGCTTCATTGCCCCGTTCACCCCAGGGACGCAACGTTACCATCCTATCCAATCGGCCACAAACATGGCCGGTGACGAGACGTTAAGGGGACAACGCATCAACATCCGTCTGGACTACCTGCGCATTTATGATTATCCGACGGCCTTGTTCAACCCCACGCACAACGTTCATACCATTCTCTTCACCTTCGAAGCGCGCAATCAAGTGGAAAATGACAAGGAAGAACCGGTCGCTTTCAACCAACTCTACAAAGCACGCACCAAACAAGACGCCGCCGTAGCCGGTCAACCGGTGTTCATCGGGCTGACGGTGGGGATGAATGGGGTAGGCTTTACCTGCAAGACGGTCAACGTCGCCAATTCCACCGACGAAGACCTGGTTAACATCTTCGAATCGGATGCCGTGACCTCCGGCCTGAATCTGTTGACAACGGCACAACCGGCTTTGACGCCGTTGACGACGCTGGCACGCGGCTTATGCGTGTCGCTGGCTTCCCACAATCGAAATGTCCCCGTGCAAGAGGTCAGACTCGGCCTGGATTTCGACACCGGCTTTACCGGCGGACGACTGGCGGTAGGTAGTTATGTAGTGGCGCAGACGGCGCGGCCCGACGAGATTGTGTGGAGCGAGTGGGCCTATGACGCGGAAACCGGCACCATTACGCGCGACCCGCAAAGCCTGCCGCCGGGCGAAAAGCCGTATCCTTTGCCGCACAATGCCTTCGTGTTCCGCGTCAGCCGCTACACGTCCTAAGACACTGTAGCGCGAGTGGGCAACTCGCGCTGCTGAGGGTTTTTCAAGCGCGGGCCACCCGCGCCATACACGTTCAGGACTTACGCAAGCCTGGTTCGAATCAAGCGGTGGAGGATTTGTAGTGACGCCTTCAGGCGTCTCTGAGGAGCTAAGAACGGCTAAAGCCGTCACTACAAACGGAAATTTGCGTAAGTCCTAACGTTGAAACAACGTGAGTGAGTACCACAAAAAGGCTCTTGGTTCTTCAGGATTTCGTGGGGTCAAAATAAGAAACCGGCCACGGATTGACACGCAAAGTATAAAAAATCAGTGAAATCCGTGTCATCCGTGACAAAAACTACAGCATTTTTCCAGCACCCCTCTTAAAAAAGGCTCTGATGAAATGAACATCTCGCCGGCTTCTCCGAGCATGCACCATCACAAAACCCTCGCCGCGACGCAGGGCGCGATCCCCGTGGCGCTGGTCACGGTGAGCGATAGTCGCACCGCAGCCACCGACGCCAACAGACAGTACCTCGAAGCCGCGCTGGAGACCGCCGGGCACCGCCTGATCGCTTACCGCCTGATCAAAGACGAACCGGAACAGGTCGCAGCCGTGCTGGATGAACTGGCCGACGGTGAGGCGCGCATCATCCTTTTCAACGGCGGCACCGGTATCTCCCGGCGCGACACCACCATCGACGTTCTGACCGCCAAGCTGGAAAAACAACTGGTCGGGTTTGGCGAACTTTTCCGCATGTTGAGCTACGCGCAGATTGGCTCCGCGGCGATGTTCTCGCGGGCCACGGCCGGCGCATACCGGGGCAAGGTAATCATCTCCATCCCCGGCTCGCCGGCGGCGGTCCAACTGGCCTGGGAAAAGCTCATCGCGCCGGAATTGCAGCACCTGGCATGGGAAGTCGCGCGTTAAACGTTCAGGACTTACGCAAGTCTGGCTCGAATCAAGCGGCGGAGGATTTGTAGTGACGCCTTCAGGCGTCTCTTAGGAGCTAAGAACGGCTAAAGCCGTCACTACAAACGGAAATTTGCGTAAGTCCTACGTTGTTGAGATGCCGATGGATACAGATGAACGCTGATTTCGTGGCCACCACGTAACTAACGACTACACGACTAACGACTAAAAAATGCTCAACGACACCTACCACCGCACTATTGATTACCTGCGCATTTCGGTCACCGATCGGTGCAACTTGCGCTGTGTCTACTGCATGCCGGAAGAGGGCGTGCCATCCTGTTCACACGACGACATCCTGCGCTACGAGGAGATTGAGCGCGTGGTCCACGCAGCGGCGGCGTTGGGTATTCGCAAATTGCGCCTAACCGGCGGGGAGCCGCTGGTGCGCCTGGGCATCGTCGACCTGGTGCGCACGTTGGCCCGCATCCCCGGCATCGAGGATATCGCCATGACGACCAACGGCATATTGTTGAGCCGTTATGCGGCGCCATTGGCCGAAGCCGGATTGCGCCGGGTCAACGTCAGCCTGGACACACTACGCCCGGAACGTTTCCGCGCCATCACCCGTTGGGGCGATCTGGACACGGTGCTCGACGGCATCGCCGCCGCCTTCGCCGCCGGACTGGAGCCGGTTAAAATCAACACCGTGGTGATGCGCGGGCAGAACGACGACGAGATGGTCGATCTGGCGCGCAAAACCCTGGAAGCGCGCTGGCACGTGCGCTTCATCGAGTGGATGCCGGTCGGCGAGGCCGCACGGGAGCAAGACTGGCGCGCGCGCGTCGTCGCGGCGGCGGAAATCCGTACCCAGATTGAGGCGGAACTGGGACCGCTGACCCCGGCCGGCGTTGATGGCGCAGGGCCGGCGCGCACCTACAAATTGCCGGACGCCGCGGGCACACTGGGGTTTATCAGCGCCGTCAGCGAGCACTTCTGCGCGAGCTGCAATCGCCTGCGCCTGACCGCCGACGGCAAGCTACGCCCCTGTCTACTGGCGGCGGACGAACTCGACCTCCGCACCCCCCTACGACAGGGCGCCGGTGAGGCCGAGATCCAAACCTTGCTACTGGAGGCCGTGCGCGCCAAGCCGCGCGGGCATCACCTGGCGGATGACGCATGGGTGCAGGACCGCGCTATGGCGCAGATTGGAGGGTAGAGGATGGAGCTAAGTCACATTGACGCCGCGGGCCATATCCGTATGGTGGACGTGGGCGACAAGCCGGACACGGAGCGCGTCGCCGTCGCGCGCGGCGAAGTCCACATGCGGCCGGAGACGCTGCGCCTCATCGTCGAAAACGGCCTGCCCAAAGGCGACGTGCTGACCACCGCACAGCTCGCCGGCGTGATGGCGGCGAAGCAGACGGCATCCCTGATTCCCTTGTGCCACCCCTTGCTGCTGACCAAAATCGACGTAAGCTCCGCGGTGGATGAGGCCGCGTCGCGCATCGTCATCACGGCGACGGTGCGTACGCGCGGTAAAACCGGTGTCGAGATGGAAGCCCTCACCGCCGTCAGCGTCGCGGCGTTGACGATTTACGATATGGCGAAAGCCGTCGAGAAAACCATGCGCATCACCAATATCCGCCTGGTCAGCAAAACCGGCGGCAAGAGCGGTGACGTTGTCCTGGAAGGATAGCCCCCGGCCGGTCTCTGTTTGTTTCTGAGGGAGGTTATGGATGCAAATAACGGTGCGCTTTTTCGCGGTATCCCGTGAGATGACCGGCGCAGAGCGCCAACTCTACACGCTGCCGGAAGGCGCGACCTTGCAAGATTTGCAGGACCAACTCTTCGCAGCTTATCCTGCCCTGGAAGCCCAACGCGTGCGCTTCGCCGTCAATTTGACCTACGCGCTTTTGAACACGCCGCTGCACGACAGCGACGAAGTCGCCTGCATCCCGCCCGTCGGTGGCGGTTAAGGAAGGTGGAAACGATGAACGACGAACCAGGCGTCCAAAATCCAAAATCTAAAATCCAAAATCTCATCGAAATCACCGCGCATCCCATTTCCACCGATGAAGTCGTGGCGCGGGTGGCGGACCCGGCGAATGGGGCGGTGGTGACGTTTATCGGCGTGGTGCGCGGTGTCACCGGCGGGCGCCAGACGCTCTATCTCGAATACGAGGCTTACCCGGAGATGGCCGAGAAGGTGCTGCGCCAGATCGCCGATGAAATCCACGCGCGCTGGCCGGACATCCGCGCCGTGGCGATGGTGCATCGCGTGGGACGGCTGGAAATCGGCGAGACGGCAGTCGTCATCGCGCTCGCGGCATCGCACCGCGCGCCGACCTTCGACGCGCTGCGGTATGCCATTGACCGGATCAAAGAAATCGCACCGATCTGGAAGAAGGAATTCTGGGCCGACGGCGCCGCCTGGCGCAGCGAACACTGAATGGAGTAGGAAGTAAGGGGGCTGATTCCCACTCCCTACTTCCCAGTTACCAATCCCAGGAGAAAAGATGAAATACAGACATGAACTCTATCCGATGTTGAGCGTCGAAGAGGCGCTGGAGAAAGTGCTGACGATGTTCCATCCACTGGAGGCAGAGCGCGCGCCGGTGTTGGAGACGTTGGGCCGCGTGCTGGCCGAGGACGTGATCGCCCCCGAGGATATTCCACCGCATGCGAACACCGCAATGGATGGCTACGCCGTGCAGGCCGCCGACCTCGCGGGGGCGGGGCCGGAGTCGCCCAAGCGCTTGCGCGTCATCGAAAACCTGGCTGCCGGATACGTCGCGTCTGAGCGGGTCACGCCGGGGACGGCGATCCGCATTATGACCGGCGCGCCGATGCCGGAAGGCGCGGACGCCGTCATCCCCTTCGAGGAAACACATCAGGAAGGCGAGTGGGTAGACTGCTTCGCCGCCATGCGCGTCGGTGAGAACGTCCGCCAGGCGGGGGAAGATGTACGCGCAGGTGAATGCACGCTCGCGCGCGGGATGCGCCTCCGCCCACAGGAGATCGGGATGCTGGCCGCTTTGGGCTACGGCGAGGTTCCCGTGATCCGGCGACCACGTGTCGCCATTCTCGCCACGGGTGACGAGTTGGTGGACATCGGCGCGCCGCTGCTGCCCGGTAAAATCCGCAATGCCAACAGCTACTCGAACGCGGCGCAGGTGCTGCAATACGGCGGCGTCCCATTGATATTGGGTATCGCGCGGGATACCGTGGAGGATCTCACTGCCAAAATCCGCGCGGGGCTGGCGCAGGGCGCGGATTTACTGATCACGTCGGGCGGCGTCTCCGTAGGCGACTTCGATGTGGTGAAGAAAGTTCTGGCCGCCGAAGGCGAGATTTCCTTCTGGCGCGTGCGGATGAAGCCGGGCAAACCGCTGGCCTGCGGTCATATTACAGCAGAAGTGGATGGTGCACCGCGCACCGTGCCGCTGTTGGGAATGCCGGGCAATCCGGTCTCCACGATGGTCTCCTTCGAACTGTTCGCCCGCCCGGCGATTCTCACCATGCTTGGTGTACAGGATGTGCGCAAACCCACATTCGAAGCGATCCTCGATGAGGGTTTAGCATGCAAGGATGAACGGCGGCACTACCTGCGTGTAAACATCACGCGCCGCGCCGACGGCCTCCACGCGGCGCTTACCGGCGAGCAGGGATCGGGCATCCTCAGCTCGATGGTGCGCGCCAACGGTCTGGCGATCATCCCGGAAGATTGGGATCACGCGCCGGCAGGCGCGCGCGTTCAGGTGCTGCTGTTCGAGGCGGGTCTGTTTACAGAAGGTATAGAATGAAGTCTGTGGTAAAATAAGAGAAAGTACGTGAGCGTGATCATAAGGAAAAGGTAACTATTCAGCCACCTTTGCCAGGTGGCGAACGGGACTTTGGGGAGGGC
>DAOOGN010000118.1:0-9588 GCA_035415725.1 Anaerolineae bacterium
GCGTCACTACAAATCCTCCACCGCTTGATTCGAACCAGGCTTGCGTAAGTCCTGTCTTGTCATACAGAAGCACCTGGCATACCAAAGTCTACGCCAAACCTGGTATGAAATCAGTGGCTTCGCCAGGTTGACCGGCCTGAAGCGATACTTTTTGTTAATCCAGGCCTTAAAGTCCGTCACCCCACAAAACAGTAAGTTTGAATCGAATGGGCCAGACTGGCAGTGACGGCGCAGCCCCCCGCAAACTTGAGGACGAAGGGAACATCCTTCTCCGTGCGGTTGAGGACGACGACGGCGATCTGCCCGTCGGGGTTGAGGAACGCCGTGGTCTCCAGTTCATCGCACGTCGGCGCGGCAATGATGCGTTGTGCGCCGGGACGAATGTAGCGCGAGAAGTGACCGAGGTAGTCATAGGAGCTTTGGTAGAACACTTCGCCGGTGCGGGTATCGGCAATGATGGGCGCGCTGCAATAGTTGCCCACGTGGTTCGGTCCACCGATTTCATCCAGCACCAGGTTCCAATCCACCCAGCCTACTGTCCAACGGTTGAGATCGTTGACCATCGAGCGGGCATAGCGTTCACCCATGACCCATTCGCCTAGACGCGGTCCGCCTCCTTCACATCCCTCGGTGAAAAGAAGGTGCTTGTCGGGGTAAGCATCGTGAACACGCTGGACGTTGTCGAAGCAATCGACGACGTACCAGTGAAAGCCCACTCCCCACACGTAGCGCGCGGCTGTCGGATCATCCAGCGCAACCTTGGCGCGCTCGTAAACCAGATCGCGGTTGTGATCCCAGATGATCAGGTGGACATCCTCCAACCCTTCGCGCGCCAGCGTCGGACCGAGGTAATCGCGCACGAAGTCGCGCTCTTCTTCCGCGGTGTAGATGCACGAGTCCCAGGTCTGGATCGCCAGCGGCTCGTTTTGCACGCTCAATCCCCAGATGGGAATGCCCTCCTTCTGGTACTCACGGATATAGCGGCAGTAGTAACGGGCCCAGGCGTCGCGGTATTCGGGCCGGAGCTTGCCGCCGTGATTCATCTCGCCGTTGGTCTTCATCCACGCGGGCGGACTCCACGGCGACGCGAACAGCTTGAGCGCGCCGCCCGCCGTCTTCATGGCCGCCTTGATCATCGGGATCAAGGCCTGCCGGTCGCGGTCGATGGAGAAGTGCGCGAGCGCCACATCGCCGGCCACTTCGTCGTAGGCGTAGTTGCCTAGCGAGAAGTCGCAACTGTTGATGTGCGTCCGGCATAGGGTGTAGCCATGCCCCGTCTGGGGATCGAAATACGCCCTGAGGATTTCGGCTTGCTTCTCCGGCGGCATTTTATACAGCGTCGTCGCTGCGGCCTCGGTGAACGCACCGCCGAAACCTTCGATGGTCTGGAAGCGCGTCCCTGCATCCACTGTAATGGATGCTATCTCGGGCGCAGACCCGCCGGCTAACGTCAGTGGAGATTGTGCCGCCAAACGCTCTCCCGTCCCTTGCGCCGTGCGGACCCAATGTACTAATGTGTCTGTCATAATCACCTCCCTGAAAAATCTGATAGTCCGGTAGTCTAGTAGTCTTTCGTAAAGTTTCAAGTGCGGGTATAATGCCAACAGTCTAGCCGCGTGGCAACAATGACTATGTGACCAACGACTTTATGACTACCTGACTATAACGGAGAAATTTATGAACTGGATCGTCTCAGAAGCCGAATTTGATCCCGCCAAATTGCGTCATCAGGAGACCGTGTTCACCATCGGCAACGGCTACCTGGGCACGCGCGGCACGTTCGAGGAGGGATATCCCGATGCCCAACCTGCGACGCTCATCCACGGGGTTTTCGACGCTGTGCCCGTCGTCTACACCGAATTAGCCAACTGCCCCGACTGGCTGCCGATCTATATTTTTGTCGAAGGGGAACGCTTCCGGCTCGATCAGGGGACGCTTCTGGCGTATCGGCGCGAACTTGACGTCCGACGCGGTGTGCTCAGCCGTGAGGTGCGCTGGCGCAGTCCTGCCGGTCACACGCTGGACCTGCACTTCGAGCGGTTTGCCAGCCTCGCCGATGAGCACGTCGTCGCTATCCGCTGCACAATCACGGCTATCGAGAAACCGTGCGCGGTCACGGTGCAGGCCGGCATCAACGGTTATCCCGACAACATGGGGCTGTTCCATTGGATATGGCTCGATCAGGGCGTGGAAGCGCCGATGGCGTGGCTGCACACGCAAACGCGCCATTCGGATCTCACGCTGGGAATGGCGATGCGCATGACGGTCAGCGGGGCGTCTCCGGTTGAACCGCTGGACTGCCGCAACTGCCCAACGTTGGCGACGACGTTCCTGGCGCAGCCCGGGCATCCTGTCGTCATCGAAAAGACGGTGACGCTCTTCACCTCGCGCGATGTCGCCGAACCGGTACAGGCGGCACGGGAACGACTCGCCGGTTTACCCGATTACGCCACGTTGCGCGCCGCCCACGAAGCGGCCTGGGCCGCCGTCTGGGAAGACAGCGACGTGCTCATCGAGGGCGATCCCGTCGCGCAACGGGCCGTGCGGCACAGCCTGTTCCAAATCCTTGCCGCCGTCCCGCGCCACGATGACCGGGTGAGCGTCTCGGCCAAAACACTCTCCGGCTTCGGCTATCGCGGGCACGTCTTCTGGGACACCGAGATTTTCCTGCTGCCCTTCCTCACGTACACACAGCCCGCGCTGGCCCGCAATCTGCTCACCTACCGCTATCACACGCTGCCGGGAGCGCGCCGTAAGGCGCGGGCGAACGGCTACGAGGGCGCGATGGTCGCCTGGGAAAGCGCCCAAACCGGCGACGAGGTGACGCCGCGCTGGGTTCCCGGCCCGCAAGGCGAAGAATTGGTGCGGATTTGGTGCGGCGACATCGAGCTGCACATCACCGCCGACGTCGCCTACGCCGTGTGGCACTACTGGCAGGCCACCGGCGACGATGCGTGGATGTGCGACTACGGGGCAGAAATCCTGCTCGACACCGCCGTCTTCTGGGGCAGTCGCGCCGAGTGGAACCCGGTACACTTGCGTTACGAGATCAACGACGTCATCGGCCCGGACGAGAACCACGAGCACGTGAACAACAACGCCTTCACCAATGGGATGGTGCGTTGGCATCTACAAACCGCGCTCGACACACTGGCCTGGCTGCAAGCCACCGCTGCGGAGCATGCCGCCGCCCTGACGGCACGCCTCGACCTGACACCGCCGCGATTGGCGCACTGGCGGGACATCATTGAGCGCCTCGTCATCCGGCACGACCTGCAGACCGGCCTGATCGAGCAATGCGACGGCTTCTTCGCCCTGAAGGACATCGACCTGGCCGATTATGAGCCGCGCACCAAGTCGATGCAGGCCATTCTCGGCATCGAGGGCGCGAACCAGCATCAGGTGCTCAAGCAGGCCGACGTGCTCATGCTGCTGTACCTCTTGCGCGACCGGTACGATGACGCCACATTGCGCGCCAACTGGGACTACTACAACCCGCGCACCGACCACACCTACGGCTCGTCGCTCAGCCCGGCGATCCACGCTGCTCTCGCCTGTATGATAGATGATCCGCAGTCGGCGTACACGCACTTTATGCGCGCCGCGCTGGTGGATTTGGATGATGGGCGTGGCAACGCTGCCGAAGGCGTCCACGCCGCCTCGGCGGGTGGACTGTGGCAGGCGCTGGTCTTCGGCTTTGCAGGTGTCTACTGCACCGACGCCGGTCCGGTGGCGACGCCCCGGCTGCCCACCCACTGGACACGTCTCAAGTTTCGTCTGCACTGGCGCGGGCGCACCTACGACCTGGACCTTCGTCCCCATGCCGACCCGACGACAGCCAGCGGGTAAGAGCAGCTCTTATTCTTCAACCCAATTCAGGATGACTTTCCCCGAATGACCGGAACGCATCACGGCGAAAGCCTCTTCGAACTCGGTGTAATGGAAGTGGTGCGTGATGACCGGGCTGATGTCCAATCCTGTTTGGATCATGGATTGCATCAGATACCACGTCTCATACATTTCCCGCCCGTAAATGCCCTTGATCGTGAGCATGTTGAAGATCACCGTCTCCCAATCGATGGCCAGTTCCGTGGAGGGGATGCCCAGCAAGGCGATTTTTCCGCCGTGGCACATATTCGCCAGCATATCGCGGAACGCCTGCCCGCTGCCCGACATTTCCAGCCCCACGTCGAAGCCTTCCTTCATTCCTAGCTCTTTTTGAACCTGGGCGATGCTTTTTTCGCGGATGTCCAACGCCACCGTGGCGCCCATTTTCTTCGCCAGCGCCAGGCGATAGGGGTTCATGTCGGTGGTGACGACGTAACGCGCACCGGCATGCCTGACAATGGCCGTCGCCATAATGCCGATGGGACCGGCGCCGGTGATCAGCACGTCTTCGCCGAGGACTTTGAAGGCGAGCGCTGTGTGGGTCGCGTTCCCGAAGGGATCGAAGATGCTTAGAATGTCCAGCGGGATGTGCGGGTCTGCATGCCACACATTGGTCACGGGGATACACAGGTATTCGGCAAACGCGCCGGGACGGTTGACGCCCACGCCCTGGGTGTGATTGCACAGATGCCGCCGCCCGGCCAGGCAGTTCCGGCAGCGCCCGCAGACGATGTGTCCCTCCCCGGAAACCACCTCGCCGATTTGTACGTCGTGGACATTACTACCGATGGCCGCGACCGTACCGACATACTCGTGCCCAACGATCATCGGAATCGGAATGGTTTTCTGGGCCCAGGCGTTCCAGTTCCAAATATGTACATCTGTACCACAAATGGCCGTCTTATGCACTTTGATCAAGACATCGTTGATTCCCGGCTCCGGAACCGGAACATCTTCCAGGCACAGCCCCTCTTGGGCGTATCGTTTCACCAAGGCTTTCATCGTGTGAACCTCCTTGTATAAAAGAATCGGTCTTGTATAAGCGAATGGGCCATTTGCCCCACCTACTCTCAAGAGTAGCCAGAAACGCCGGCAAGCATAGTGTAAATCATCACATTTCACGTCAGACTCAGAAACTTTTGTCTGGACGGCTGTTTGCGTGCAAGCGCCGTTCGATTATAATAGTGAGGGTGTTTGATTCGTCAATTGAGGAGGAACCCAAATGGCAGACCCAGAAGGAACAGCAGAGATTCTCAAGAAAGTACCTCTATTCCAAAACTTGAAGAAGCATCAACTCCAAAGCCTGGCGCGAATTTTCATCGATCGGAAGTGCGCCGCCGGGGAAGTCATCGTGCCCCAGGGGCGCGACGGCTATGGCTTCTTCATCGTGGTCTCCGGCCACGCGGAAGCCGTCCGCGAGAAGGCCGACGGCAGCAAGACCGTGGTTAACACCTTTGGGCCGGGCGATTTCTTTGGCGAAGTAGCTCTGCTCGACAGCGGGCCGCGCACGGCGTCGGTCGTCGCCACCGAACCCACCGAATGTCTGATATTGCCGCGCGAGAACTTCCTCGGCGTCCTGCGGCGCGATGGCGACATGGCGGTCGATATTATGGTCGAACTCGCCAAACGCTTCCGCACATCGCTGGATGCTTATCAGTAGCGCAGACCGTTCCAGGTAAAGGCATGACGCCTGAAGTGGTATGAAATGCCCTGAGTGCGGATTCAAAGCCCCCGTGCGGGCCAAGTTTTGCGGCATGTGTGGTACGCGGCTCGCGCTGGTATGTCCAACTTGCGGGATGATCAACCCTCGCGCCTATCGTTTTTGCAGCGAATGCGGTACCCCGTTAACGGTGGAGAGTCCGTCAGTGATCACCGTTGCGCCGGACGAACAGGAGGCCCTCCCCGAGGCACCCCCCGCCGGCGACTTCGTCTCCCTCGAAGGCGAACGCCGCGTGGCAACGATTATCATTGCCGACGTCAAAGGCTCCACCGATTTGATGGAGCAAGTCGGTACGGAGAGATGGGTCAAGCTGATGAACCGCGTTCTCCAAATCTTGGAGACAGAAGTCTATCGCTACGGCGGCAAAGTCGACCAATTCCGCGGGGATGGTTTGGTGGCCTTTTTCGGAACGCCGACGGCCCATGAAGACGACCCGGAGCGCGCTGTCCTGGCAGCGTTGGCGATGCAAGCCGCTTTGCAGCCGTTCGCCGCCGATCTGGAGAAGCGTGAAGGCATCAACCTGGCCCTGCGCATAGGCGTCAACACGGGCGAGGTCATCGTCACCAGCGTGGGCAACGACCGGCAGTACCGCGAAGAGACGGCTATGGGCGAAGCCATTGCCCTCGCTGCGCGGATGGAGGCCGCCGCCGAAGCGGGGACCGTCCTGGTGAGCGACTTCACCTACCGTCTCACCGCCGCCAAGTTCGAATGGCAACCGCTGGGAGAAATCAAAGTCAAGGGCGTGAGCTACCCCATCGCGGTGTATCGTCCTCTCGCTCCCGCCAGCCACGAAAGGCCCGAAGCCTACGAACTCTCCAGCCCCCTCATTGGCCGCGACGCGGAAGTCGAAAGTTTAAAAGCCCGCATCGAAGACCTCAACGATGGCATCGGCAGTATCGTCATGATCACCGGTGAACAGGGCATGGGCAAGACGCTGCTCACCGATGAAGTGCGTCATTACCTGGCGCGGCAGAACGCTCTGCTGGCCGAAGCGCACGATAGGGAAGCTACCGCGACCGCAAGCAGTTTCGCCAAAGTGACCGGTGTGATATGGCTACGCGGGCGCTGTCGCTCGTACACCCAATCACAGCCTTACGCGATGTGGCAGGATATGCTGCGCAACTGGCTCGGGATTCGCCAGAACGAACCCCACGAACAGACCCGCGACCGTCTATGGCAACAAGCCGTGGCCCTGTGGGGGGAGCGGGCAGACGAGTTTTATCCCGACCTGGCTGCTTTGTTGGCTCTGCCCCTCGAAGCTCAGCATGCCGACCGCATCAAGCACCTCGACGCCGACAGCCTGCGTCAGCAGTTTTTTCTGACCATTCGCCAGTGGATTGAGGCTCTGGCGGAGGAAGGTCCGCTGGTGCTCAACTTCAGCGACATGCAGTGGGCCGATGCAACTTCGTTGGACCTGCTCAAATACAGCCTGCCCCTCTGCGATTATACCGGCTTACTGTGGTTGTTTGTCTTCCGACCTGACCGGGCGTCACCGGTTTGGGAATTCCACCATTTCGTCGAAACCGAGTATCCGCATCGCTTGATGACGCTCAATCTGCCACCGCTTACCCCTGAGCAAAGCCGTGAGATGATCCAGGTGTTGATCGGTCCCGATGTCCTCCCCGAAGCCACGCAGGACCTCATCATCCAAAAGGCAGAGGGGAACCCCTATTACATTCAAGAGATGATTCGTGCCTTGATTTTTCAAGGAATCTTGGTTCGTGTGCCGGAGACCGGGCGCTGGCATACTACCCAGGCCGTCACCACCCTCACCCTACCCGATAGCCTGCAAAGCCTGCTACTGGCAAGCATCGACCGGCTCACGCCGGAGGAACAACACATTCTGCAGATTGCGTCTGTCATCGGCACCGTGTTCTGGTCGAAGATTGTGGAAGTGTTAGCCAACAATCCCACCCAGGTGAAAACGCATCTCACAGCGCTGCAACGCGCGCAGTTGATCCGTGAACGCGGGCGCACGTCCGAATTTGGCATCGAGTATGTCTTTAAGTCCTCGCTGATCCGCGACGCCGCCTACGACCGTCTGCTCAGCAGTCAGCGCACCAGCTATCATTTACGCATCGCCGAGTACATCGAAACCCACAGCGGCCAGGAGAATCAGGCACACTCGGCCCCCCAATTTTACGGGGCGTTGGCCTATCACTATCGGTACGCCGGCAAGATCGAGAAAGAACTGGACTACAGTCTCAAAGGTGCCGAGTACGCCAAGAAGATCTATGCCAATGCCGAGGCGGGCAAGCAGTATACCCGCGCTCTGGAAATCCTTGAGATGCTGGAAGCTCAAACGACCGATGAGACCCGGCGCCGCGACATCCGCGCGCAGCGGTTCAAAGCGCTCAATGAACGGCGCGCGGTTTTCTATCTCATGGGGCAATTTGAAGCGATGTGGGCCGACGCCAAAGCCCTGCTTCCTCTGGCCGAACAGTTAGCGGACGATCCAACGTTCACCATCGACGCTTTGCTACAACAGCCGGGCGTGGCCGACTATCAGTGTAAGGAGGAGCTTGAAGCGGGGATTCCGATGGCCCAGAAAGCCCTTGAGTTGGCCCAGCAGTTGGGTGACCGGCGCCGTGAAATGGAAAGCCTCGTCGCTATCGTCAACCACCGCCTGGCTTTGAGCGATCCGTCGTGGCAGTCGTTGGCCGAGCGCGCTCTTGACCTGGCGCGCCAATTGCACGACCTGCATTATGAAGCGCGCTTGCTCATCGGCATGGGCGGCGTCTTCGCCTTCAGCGATGAACCATCCCTCAGCATGGAATATCTGGAAGCCGCCGCTGCCCTTGCCATGCGGCAGGGGCTTGATGACAAAATCATCCAAATGTCGTTGCTCAATCTCTTGGGGTTGGAATTCGAGCGCAGTGGCGACTATTACCGACTGCTGACGGAATACCAACAGGAGCGGCTCAACATCAGCCGCGAGATCGGCCATCGTCCTCACGAAAGCAAGGCGTTGCAAGCCTGCGGGCGGATTCGGGGAATCTACCTGGGCGACTACAAAGGCGGCTTAGCACTGCTGGAGGAATGTCAGCGCATCCTGGTCGGTACCCGCGAAGAAGTGTACCCGCTGTTTCATATTGCCCAGATCCAGAGTGAGCAGCACCGGTACGCTGAAGCCCTCGCCAGCCTCGAACGCATCCATACCATTGGCGAGCCGATCCAGGATCGCGGTCTTGCCAGTCTCAAACTGGTCTGGACCATTCTCTACAATGCCCTCGGCGACGAGGCGCACCTGTCTATGGCGCTCGATCTGGCCCAAGAGGTCCAGGAGCTGGCTATCCGCAGTCCGCTGGTCTCCCGGCAGTACGAGATGGCCGCTCTGTGCAAGGCCGCTGCCGCGCATCTCAAACTGGCGGCGACGGTCACTCCCTCCTCCGCCGAACATTTGAGCCAGGCGTTGCAGGCCTCGCAGAAAGCGTTGGAACTCTATCAAACGTTTGGATTTGTGCAGATCACCGAATGTGTCAGCGAAGAAATCCTCTTTCGTCACAGTCAGGCGCTGGCGGCCAATGAACAAGCGGATGAAGCGACCAAGTATCTACGCCGCGCCTACGACGAAATGGCGCGCAAACACGCGCTCATCCCCACCGACAGTTATTTTCGCCGCGCCTATCTCGAAAATATCCTGCTGCATCAGGAGATTCGCGCCGCTTATGCGGCCCGTGTCGGCTTGCTGTTGACCGAGGCCGGCCCGGTTCCCCAGATGAGCCATAGGTGATGACCCTCTTATCTCCCCACCTCCTTCTCCCCCGCAAGCGGGGAAGAAGGAGGCAAAAAAGGGGGATGGGCTTATAGAAACACGAAATCTCGTCATACAAAAGCACCCGGCATACCAAAATCGTAACTATTCAGCCACCTTTGCCAGGTGGCGAACGGGACTTTGGGGAGGGCACATAATAGGTTACCCCTGCGGCAGGTGCTGACCCTCTCATCCCCCAACCCCCTTCTCCCCCGCAAGCGGGGAA